>NZ_JBFBFA010000045.1:0-60662 GCF_040683915.1 Kitasatospora sp. NPDC093102
CAGATATGACAAACGTGTCTATGTCTTCCTCGGCACGGTCACGGTCGCCGCCCTGGCCATCTGGCTCCGCTCATGATCGACCGGACAGAACCTAGGACCGATGCCGCGTCGATAGGGGTGGGGCCTGTGCGTCAAATCCCTGGCGTGGTCAGAATGTCGATGCTGATGGTGGCCTTGTAGCTGGTCCGGTCGATCGTGCCTTTGGCGTTGTGCTCGGAGATCGCGCGTTTGCTGCGCCGGCTCCCGCTTGAGTCGCCCGTTCTCCCGGCACAGCTTCTCGTTCTCGATCTCGGCAGTGGACTTCTTCGGGCAAGCCGGGCTGCGGCGGTGGTCGGCCGGCTTCTCCCGCGCCCCGGCCTGCCGGGCGGCCCGCCACTCCCGGATGTGCGAGTGGTACAGCCGCTCGCGACGCAGCAGGACCCCGCGCTCGGCGGGGGGAAGCCGCGGTCTCGTACTGCTCCAGGACGCGCAGCTTGTACTCGGCGGTGAAGGTGCAGCGCTTCGGCTTCGCGGCCGGATCAATGCCGTCGAGGGTAACGGGACGTCTCACCCAAACCTGCCACAGAGGGCTTCGCCATCCCCCTATCTACTCTCTGTCAACTCCCCCGCGAATACAAGACTGCAATTTTTGCGGTCAAACCTGGACACTCTTTCCCGGGCGACGGTCTGCGCCGCTCTCACGCGGGAGGACTTTCGTATGGCAGACATCTGGGATCCGCATGGCAGCCTGCACCACATGCTGTGGATCGGCGGCGCGCAGTGGTCCGGCAAGACCACCGTTGCGGAGCTCATCGCTCGTCGCTATGGACTGACGGTGTACCACTACGACTACCACGACGCTCGTGGCCATCAGGACCGCCGGATTGCGCGGCGGGTGGCCCAGGGCGCGCCAGTGGCGGACCTGACCCCTGACCAGGTCTGGTCGGACCGGAGCCCGGAGGAGATGGCCGCCGAGACACTGGCTGGCTTCCCGGTCCGCTTCGGGTGGGCGTTGGACGATCTGCGCGCGCTGTTCATCGCCCGCCCAGCGATCGCGGAGGGCTGGGGACTGCGACCAGAACTGGTCGCGCCACTGCTCGACTCACCTCGGCGGATGGTCGTCCTCGTCCCCACAGAGGACTTCCGGCAACACCAGATCCGCACCGTCCCGCGCGCGGGCGCTCTCGACATCCCGGTCAGCGACCCGGCCCGCGCCCAGGCCAACCGCATCGCTCGCGACCGCCTGGTGGCCGAGGACGCGACACAGAACGCCCGCCGCCTCGGCATCCGCGTCATCGAGGTCGACGGCACGCGCGACGCGTCGGCGGTGGCGTCAATGGTGGCCGAACAGTTCGCCCCCTACCTGCGGGCGTCAGCAACTGCGTAGCCGGTCGGTGTCCCGTCTCACCGGAGTTTGATGAGTCTCACCGGAGTTTGACCGGCCAGTCCTTCCAGTGCCGCCGGCGAACGGGCTGCCGGTGTGCCACGGCGGGGCGGAGAGGTTACGCGATCGCGCAGTCCAGAACCCGGCCATCGGCCGTGCGACGAGCAAGCGGCCCGGCCCGGTGGCGGTGAGCGCCGTCGGGACGGCGGGGACGCCGGCGACGGTGAGCCGGTGTCGCCAGCGGAGGGTGTCGTCCCGGATGTCCAGGGCCAGGATCTCGCCGTCGCGGTACGCGAGGCAGACGGTGTCCGCTTCGGTGCCGAGGTCGGTGGCGACGTGGTCGGTCCGGAGAACCCAGCGGGGCGCGCCGTCGGTGGCCGAGCGGCGGACGACGAAGGAGCCGCCGGGCTGCAGCCCGTGGCCGCTGTAGACGGTGCCGGCGTGCACCAGGTCGCCGTCGGCCGTCTCCACGCCCGGGCCGGGGAAATGCGTCTCCCGGGCTCCCAGGGGAACGGGAACAGTCGCTGGACATCCGCCCCTTCGGGGGGCGCACCGAGAGCCAGTGCTGCTTCGGTCCCCGCCGGGCCCGTGGGGCCTCGTTGACGTAGTCCCGGCTGCCGTGCCGGACCCGCAGGCGCCCGTGCCGGTCGACATTGGCGGCGGCCCGGCTGGCGCACCACCGCCCCCCGTCCGCCCTGAGCCAGAGGATCAGCGCCGCGATGACCACCCCGGCCTTGTGTCGGGCCGCCAGCCTGTCGAACCTGGTCGGTGCGCCACAGGACGCCATGGAGTCGAGTGAGGTGAGAAACCATCACCGCCGGGTTGTCGCAGCAACTCGGCTGAAGCTGAGGGAAGTTCGTCCCGGGGGATGCCGAGGTGGGCGGTGAGCAGCCCTGACGACGTCGGGACGGACTGGCACTGCCAGACGGTTCGGGCCCGGCTGGCGAGACGGCAGGGTGTACGCGAGGAACCGGTGCTTGACGCCCCGTGATTTCGACACCGGCTCCAACCCGGCGGATCCGGGCCGGACGCAGTGCACGACCGTCAGCGCGCACCGCGGGCCGACGGCCGGTGCCTCGACCGCCTCCGCGATCGAGCGGCCCCGGCCTTCGACCCACCGGCCGGCGCGGCGGGCCGAGGCCGTAGTCTCACCGCATGGAGAAGACCGTCACGTACCTGGAGATGACCGACCCGGCCGAGCTGCGCCCGTCCCCGCCGGTCGCGGCGCTGGCCCTCGTCCCGGCCGACGGCTCGTCCCCCGAGGTGCAGGCCGTCCAGGCGCGCGTCGGGGCGCCGCACGGCTGGCGCAGCACCGCCCGCACTGCCGCCGACTGGGCGGCCCACCTCGCCGAGCACCCCCGGCGCCAGTACTGGCTGCTGACGCACGCCGGTGAGCCCGCCGGCGTCGCCAACCTGGAGCCGCACCCGGCCGGCGACGTGGAGATCACCACCTTCGGGCTCGTCCCGGAGCATGTCGGCCGTGGCCTCGGCGGCTACGCGCTGACGCTCGCGCTGCGCCAGGCGTGGGCCACCGAGCCGCTCGGCGCCGAGTCCGTCCGGCGGGTCTGGCTGCACACCGACACCAACGATCACCCGAACGCCCTACGCAACTACGAGAGCCGGGGTCTGCGCCCGTACGACGTCCGGACCGAGACCACCGGCACCGCCTGAGCTCGACGTTCATGGCCGGCGGGTCTGGTGTTTCCTGATCGACTCGGCCCGCTTGACGCTCTTGCCGACCTCGTGGCGCTTGGCCCGGCGCTTGTTCTGCGAACCCGGGTGTGAGTAGTCGAGGTACAGGAAGTCCCGGTGAGATTGATCTTGCTGTGCTTCCCCTACCGGTCGCCGTTCCGGGCCTGCGCGAGCAGCTGGGCCACCAGGTCGTCGGAGCCGCCTTCGGCCTGGCAGGCCAGGTCGTCCAGCACGGTGTCGCCGTTGAGGACCTGCGCGGTGAGCCGTTCCATCAGCGCCGGGTCGGTGCCGCTGCCGGGCCCGGTGATGCAGGCATGGACCGGACGGCGGGGGCCGATGACTTGTGCATCGTCGGACCCGGCGGCGTCTTCGGCCTCGGCGAGCGCCCGGTACAGCGAGGCGACGGACGGGGGCTTGCCCGCGTTCTTGCCGGTCTTGATCGTGAGCTTCTTCGCGATCTGCGGGACGGGGACGCCCTTGTTCTTCAACGCAATGGCGAAGGTGAGCATGTCGTCGTCGATAACCTTCGGCCGTCCGCCGTGGTTGCCCTTCGCCGCGGCGGTCATCTGGCCCTCCAGGGTCTTCTCCCGGATGTAGTTGCGGTCGAGCTGGGCGGCGACGGCCAAGACGGCGAAGAACATCGCACCCATGCCGTTGGGGTCGTAGATGCCGGCGAGCGGGCCGGTGAGGAGTTCGAGCTGGACGCCGGCAGTCTGGAGCTGGGCGGACAGCGTCATCAGCTCCGCGGCGTTGCGAGCGAGTCGCTTGAGCTCGTGGACGGTGAGGATGACCTCCTGGTCGGGGGCGGCCTCCTTGATGTCGTACGCAAGCTTGAGCGCCTTCTCCAGTTCGGGACGGACCTTGACGCGGGTCGAGATCTTCTCGGAGAAGATGCGCTTGCAGACGGGTTCGAGGGCGGCGAGCTGGCTGCTGTGCGGTCGAGCAGCGCGCGTACCCGATCCGGATCGGCTTCGCGACCGGTGCCGCCGGCGCCTGCTCGACGGGCGGCCCTGGCTTCCACGGCCGCCCGGGTCCGCGGTCCTCGGGGACGAGGACGTCGAGTTCCTCCCGCAGTGCGGGGATGAGGATGAAGCGGGCGGTGTGGTATTTCGTGGCGGCTTTCCCGCCGCGGGTGCGGCACGGGCTTCCGGCCGGGGCCTCACACTTCGGACAGTCGTTTCGTTCTACCGCGCTTGCAGCTTGATCGGGCGTCAGATCCACCCGGGCAGCCTGTCAGAACTGTCTCGCACAACGTGCGGGTTTTGAGAGGACTTCTGCGAACGCCGACCTGGGGAAACGTGATCGACCCCGGGTCGTTCTCAGAACTCTCGCAACTGGTCATTTATGCGAATCGCCGAGCGTCACGCTTGTCACCAAGCCGCTACAGACGGCCCGCTGGCCCCCACGATGCGGTTGACAGCAGGGACCATCACCAGGGCTGTCGCCTAGATTGCCACAGCACCCTGCGTGAACGCCTACGGGCAGTGGATCACCACGCTTGGCGTCGAGACCGTCGCCGACTGCCTGGCGTCGGCGACGGATGCCCCTGAACGTCATGGCGACCTGATTCCGCCGGGGCCGTGTAGTGAGCGCGGACGGGCTCGGCGTTCGCGGATTGCGGTCGCTTACCCTGCTCCGGCGCATGCCTCCGCCTCTGCCAGGTACCGCGCCACCGGGCCCAGGGTCAGCATTCCGCTAGCGGCGCCGGCGTGTTCTGCACAGGCATCACGCAGGGCAGCTTCAGCGTGCGCGGCGATTCCGCGCTCGTCGAGGCGTACGGCGGCGCGGGCGGTCAGGCACCACATGGCCTCCTGCATGTGGTCACGCGGTGGTTCGGGCACTGCAGCGAGGGCGGTACGGGCCTGCTCGCCCCGGTTCTGGGCGAGCAGCACGAGTGGGCGAGTCCAGGGCCTGTACGGGCCCCAGTCGAGGTGCGGGTCGGTGGGCGCTGGCCGGTCGTGCAGCAGGCGCAGTCCCAGTAGGGCGAGCGGGAACAGGCCGCGGTGCAGCCCCGGCATTCCGGCCGTCCGGAGGGCGTCCTCGGCAGCGCGGTAGTGCGCTGCTGCCGTGGCGGCGGTCGGTCCGCCGGGTTCGGCGCTGCGGGCGGCCGTGGCCCGGGCCCTGAACCACCCGGTGAGGACGGAGACGAGGGGCGCCTCGGTGGTGGCGGCGAGCTGGTCGGCTGCATTGGCGTGCGAGGTCGCGGCGTCGAGGTCGCCGAGGGCCGAGGCGGATTGCAGGCGGACGAGTCGGCCGAGTACGGCGAAGTTCGACAGCTCGTGCCGGGTGGACAAGTCGAGGATCTCGGCGCCGGTCCTGTCCCGTGCCGCCGCGAGCCCGGGGCTGCTGAAGGACTGCAGGAACACCCCGTTGAGGGCGAAGGCCAGCAGGGCGGGATCGGCCAGGTCCCGTGCCAGCTCCTCGGCCTGACGCGCCGCCTGCTGCGCGTGCTTCAGCTCGGTCCCGGACAGATCGGCGCTGCGGCTCTCGACGGCGACCGTGGCCAGGAGGCGGGCGCGCAGGTCGGCGGGGCCGTCTGGGCCGAGCCCGGCGAGCGTGCGCTCGGCAGCCGCGACGACGGCGCGGGACTGTTCGGGGTCGTCGGCCCGGCTCCAGAGGGCGGGCACGTCGTAGGCGCCGATGATCCGGGCGGTCAGGGAGAGGTCTCCCGTGCGTTCCGCCGCCTGGATGGCGGCGAGGCGGTCGCGCCGCGAGCGGACGAGGGCGTCGCCACCCGCCAGTGCGAGGGTGCGGGCCAGATCCACGGTGGTGCGCGGGCCGAGCCGGACACCAGGGCCGGTCCACGCCGTACGTGCTCCTTCGGGGGGCGCGGACCCGTTGAGGATGTCCGTCTCCAAGCGCTGAAGGTCGCCACCGGGGTCGAGTCCGAGTTGGTCGACGAGCATCGCGCGGGCACGGCGGAGGGTGGCAAGCGCGTCGGCCTGGCGGCCCGTGCGGTACAGCGCGCGGGCAAGCAGCTCCCAGGCCGGCTCGCGCCACGGGTGTTCGGCGACATGGGCACCCAGTTCGGCAACGAGATCGGCCCCTTCTCCGGAGTCGAGAAGGATCCGGGCGCGCAGTTCCACCCCCTCCAACCTCAATTCCTCCAGCCGGTTCCGCTCGCGCTGCGCCCATGCGGAGCCGGTCGCATCGGCGTAGGCGGGTCCTCGCCAGGCCGCGAGTGCCGCGCCGAGGTCGGTCACCGCGGCGGGGTTGCGGCGGGCTCGGGCCAGGGTGTCCTGGAACCGATGGACGTCCACGTCCTCGCGCGGCAGGCGCAGCGCGTAGCCGGGACCTTCGGTGACGATGACGCGCGGCGGATTGCGGGGCGGCCGGTCGGGTTCGAGGGCACGGCGCAGCGCGGCGACGAAGGTACGCAAAGCACCCACGGCGCGGGCAGGCGGAACGGTCCACAGGTCATCGACGAGGGTGTCGGTGGTGACCATCCGTCCCTCGGCGGCGACGAGCCGGGCGAGTACCTCACGATGGCGGGGTCCGCCCAGGTCAACCTGGCGGCCGTCGTCGCGGAGGGCCCGCACCACACCGAGCACGTCGATTCGCATGCCCCCATCCTCCGTGCCGGAGGTCGGCTGCGCCCAACCGTACTGATCGGCTGCTGATCGCCGTCGCCCAAGCTGATCCGGTCAAGTCCCCGACCCGAAAGGGTGGTCCTTCATGACGCTCACCATTCCCGGCTTCGATCACATCCTTCTGCCCGGTGCGGACGGTGTGGAGCTGGCTGCGGCTGTCGGCGGCAGCGGCAGCCCGGTCGTGCTGTTGCACGGTTTTCCCCAGACCCACCTGATGTGGCGACACGTCGCCGAGCGGCTCGCCGACGAGCACACGGTGATCTGTCCTGACCTGCGGGGCTACGGCGCCAGCGACAAGCCGGCGGCCACCGACTCCGATGTGTACGCCAAGCGCACCATGGCCGCCGACGTCGTGACCCTGGCGGCGGCGCTCGGCCACGAGCGCTTTGCCCTCGTCGGCCACGACCGGGGCGCCCTGGTCGCCTTCCGGGCGGGGTTGGACCACCCTGAGACCATCACGCACCTGGGCATCCTCGACATCGTGCCGACGCTCGACATGTGGAACGTCCTGCATGGCGCCTCGGCGGCGGTCGGCTACCACCTCTTCCTGATGGCGCAGCCGCCGGGCCTGCCGGAGGCGATGATCGCAGGCAGCGCGGACGCGTTCTTCGGCTCCTTCCTCGACGCCTGGGCCAACGACCCGACCACCATGCCCGAGGATGTACGTGCCGAATACCTGCGCGCGAGCGCCGCGGCAGTGGCGTCGATCGTCGCGGACTACCGGGCCTCGGCGGACATCGACGTCATGCACGACCAAGCGGACCTGGACGCCGGGTCGCAGCTGGCCATGCCCGTGACGGTCGTCCAGCAGGACTGGGGCGCGCAGCTCGGCTACGACGCTGCCGGGGTGTGGAAGGCGTGGGCGCCGGACCTGGACCACCGGCTGACCCGCGCCGGGCACTTCATGGCCGAAGAGGCACCCGACGAGATCGCAGCCGTGATCCGGGGCCTGCTGGCCCGCTGAGCCTCCTGCTCTCGACTCGTCGGCTGGGCCGCGGTCGGTCGGCGAGCGCCAGGTTTTCGGCGATCAGCATACTTTTGCGCTGGGTACCCAGGCGGTGCCGCCCGGCCTGCACGGGGTACCACGAACGGCCTAACGTCTTGGGTGCGCCGGCGGTCAGTTCTCTTCCTCGTCGTCCTCGGCCGCGGGGTCGCGGAAGGGGCGCAGGCCCTGGCCGGGGCCGCTGGCCGTGATGTTGAACAGGTAGCGGCCGTGGAGGTTCTTATCTGGACACTTCCGGGTGGAGTTCAGTTTCTCGGCCTCGCGCTCCTCGTCGCCGCTCGTTGATGGTGCTGTGGAGTGCGAACTGCGTGTGGTGAAGGACCGAGACGGCGGCATCGTCCGTCGCGTCCGGTTGATCGACGCATCCGGTTCCGAGATCGATCCGGTCTGCCGGTTTCTGGGGCATCTCAGTGATCGGGGGCTGTCGCCGAACACCTGGTGCGCCTACGCCTACGACCTGAAGTACCTGTTCACGTTCCTGGCCCGGGAGAGCCTGGACTGGCGGGACTTCCGGGCACCGGACGCGTTGCGGCTGCTGGGCTTCCTGCGCCGTCAGCCGAGCCGCCGGCCAGCCCAGCGTCTCGGGTTGACCGTCGTGGTCGGCGGAGCGGACCTGCCTGGCAGTCTGCTGTCGCCGTCGACGGTGAACCGCATCCTGGCCGCGGTGTCGAGCTTCTACGACTGGGCCATGGTCGCTGAGGAGTACGACGGCGAGGACTCGCCGATGCAGATGCGCCCTGACCCGGCCCTCGCGCGGGTGCCGGGTCGGCATCAGCCGTTCATGGGTAAGGCCAGCCGTCAGCAGCCGGTGCGGCGCACGGTCACGGTCAAGCAGCCGCGCCGGCTCCCGCGCCCGATGGATGAGGCGGTGTTGGAGGGCTTCATCGCAAGCCTGACGAAGCTGCGTGACCTGGCGATGTTCCTGCTGATGCTGGACGGCGGACTGCGGCCGGGCGAGGTGCTGTCCCTTCATCTGGCCGACCTCTCCCACGGGCGGCGGCGGGTGACGATCGGCAAGCGTGACGACCATCCCGGCGGAGCCCGCGGGAAGTCGCGCTCCGAGCGGGTCGTCGACCTGCACGAGCCGCGCACGCTGGACGCGGTCAGCCGCTATGTCATGCACGAGCGGCCTCTGGAGTCCGCCAGCCCGTTCGTGTTCCTCGTCGGTGGCAACGGATCCCGGAGGCTGGAGCCGCTGGGCTACGACGCGCTCGTCCGGTTGTTCTCCCGCCGGATGGAGAAGCTTGGCGTGCGCACGCCGGAGGCCACTCCGCACGCTTTGCGGCACACCCACGCCACGGCGATGTGGGAGGGCGGGATGCGCGAGTTGTCGCTGCAGAAGCGGCTCGGACACGCTTCTCCGGAATCGACGAAAATCTATACCCGGGTCTCCGATGAGGCGGTGCTGGCCGACTACACCCGGGCGTTGGAGAACCAGCGGTGAATGCCCTTGCCGCGGTCCCGGCCCTGCCGGACCGGCGGCGCCACGCCCCGCGGGAGGAGTACACCGCGTGGGTCCGCGCCACCTTCGCCGGGACACGGGGGACGATCAGTTCCCGGCTGTTCTTCTACAACAGGTTCGTCCGGCACTGGCCCGATCTGGAGGACTGGTTCGCCGCCCCACTGCTGGACCGGCTGGACCTGCACGCCGACGCGCCTGCGGGCTCCGGTAAGCACCTGGGCATCTCCCACGAAGCAGGCTCCTACCTGGCCTACCTCTCACTGACCCACCGCATCCCGATGGACGCCGACTGGGTGCTGGCCCGGAACTTCGACAGCCTGTTCAACCCCCGCGTCGCCCCCACGCTCGGGATGAACCTGGACCTGGTCGACGCGCTGGACGAACGCCAACGGCAGCTCGGCTACCGCAGCGGCCGCTCGCTGCTGACCTGGGGAATCGCCCGCCTCGTCCTCTGGAAAGGCGATCCCGACATCACCGCCATCACCTATGACGACCTTGCCACGTTCGGCGAAGAGATCCGCCGCTGGTGCGCGATGCCGGAAGCCCGGACCATCCGAGCCGCCCACGTTCACCGCAACCGCCGCGACAGCGACCCTGCCACGCTCACCACCGAGTTCGAAAGAGCATGCCTGAGCCGGCTGCACGGACTGCACGTGCTGCTGTTCAACACCGGGCAGGTCAAAGAACCACCGTTCCACGGGCTGAAGACGTGCGAGCTATGGCGCGAAGAACTCACCTCCCCAGGCACCCCGCCCGCGATCGCAGCACCAGTCAACCGGTGGCTGTCCGGACGGCTGCAAACCACCGACCGGGCCGAATCCTCCCGTTGCCGCGGTAGAAGTTGCTCTCGACGGCGTTGCCGTCGCAGATCTCCATGCCGTTCCAGTTGTCGACCATCGAAGAACAACTCTGTGACGCGCACCCTCAACGGTCGGGACGGGCAGGCCTGCGGGTGGAGGAAGCTGCAGGCCTGATCGGTGTCCGTCCCGGTCATCAAGGGACCGGGACCGCCACCCAGGTGACCAGGCGTCAGCACCGGATGCTGTCGGGGTCTTGAACGACCGGGCCCGAGCACCGACAACACTGACGCGGTGGTCACCTGGTCCACGTGGAGGTGTCCTCAGTGCTCGGTCGGCGACGGCTCCAGCACAAACAGCGGGATCTCGCGGTCGGTCCTGGTCTGGTAGTCGGCGTAGTCCGGGTAGGCGGCGACAGCCCGCGTCCACCACTCCGCCTTCTCCGCTCCGGTCACCTCGCGCGCCATCATGTCCTGCCGGACCGGCCCGTCCTGCAGCTCGACCCGGGGGTCGGCCTTGAGGTTCCAGTACCAGACGGGGTGCTTCGGCGCGCCGCCCTGCGAGGCGACGACGGCATAGCGCCCGTCGTGCTCCACGCGCATCAGCGGCGTCTTGCGCAGTTTGCCGGACTTGGCCCCGACGGACGTCAGCAGGATGACCGGAAGCCCGCGCAACGTCGTCCCCTCCGTTCCGCCTGACGACTCGTACGCCTCGACCTGGGTCCGCACCCAGTCGGTCGGGCTCGGCTCGTACTCACCCTTGAGCGGCATGCTGTATCCGTCCCATCGCTTTCGGTGACGCTGGACGTCCTCATACTCCCACGTCCCGCCGCGTCGGTGAACCTCGCCGAACAGCGGGTGCGCACCGGGCGGCTCGCCTCCCGCTCGGCTCCGCCCGGGGTAACTGCTCAGCACGACCGCTGCGCGGGAGGGGTCCAGTCGGAGCGCCCGCAGCCCGTGAGGCAGCGAGCGGGCGAGGACGAACGAGCCGGACGCCGACGAGTGGTGGTCGACACCGGCGGGCGGGTAGCTCCGAACGCTCGTGTGGTGACGGCGGATTGGTGTCCCCCGGGAGATCGGTCGCCGTGTGAAGTCACACGCGCCCTCCCCCAGCCCACGGTGCGCCGCGGAATGTTCGCCGTCACGTGGATTTCTCCTTGCTTCGGACGACCGCGAATACGGTGAGCGTTACGGCGCAGACCACGAGCACGGCCAGCACCGGGTTGACGTACGAGGGGATCACCACGGACACCGTGCGGCCGTCGGAGCTGACACAGCCGAACTTCAGTGGGATGAACGAGGGGTCATAGCCGACCAGTTGCTTTCCCGTTGCCGCATCGCATGCTCTGGCCTCGGTGTAGTCGTCGGCCATGAGCAGGTGCAGCAGGCCCCAGGTATAGAGGCCGATCGTGGTGGCCCAGACCAGGGCCGAGGCGGAAACGAGGGCCATCGCGCGGGAGGCGGTGGCCCGGGCGCGGACCAGCACTCTGATGCCGTACAGGGTCAGCCCCGGAGTGGCGAGGGCTCCGACCAGCAGCACCAGGAGGAGTATGACGCCGTCGTGCCTGGCGAACGGTTGGTCTGCGGACATCACGTTCTCACATCCTGCCAGCGGTTCCGGGGGATGGCGTTGTCATTCTCCGTAGCCTAGTAGAGCCCCCATGCGCTTCTTCGCCTCGCTGTACGCCTCTTCTCCAGGCCTCTGTAACGGCGGAGGACGTCGTAGATCTCCTCGTCCACGTCGTCCGGGCGCGGCGACCCCATCGCGGGCGACCTGTCGTCGCCGAGGGGCTTGCCTGCGATGTCCCGCATGTGGATCAGGAAGACGGGGGCGCCCAGGACGTGTTCCTGGTCGCCTGGGGATGGCGGGCCCGCGTGATCCGCAGCGGGCATGCCGTCAGCCTCCTGTCGCGGACCCGCCCGCCCGTCTCACGGCACCCACAAAACCCCGGCCCACACACCACCCGACATCTCAACTACACCCCTCTGGGACGTCACCCGGCACCATCTCGGCCCCGGTGGACGCCTGCACCGGGCCGGCCTTGGACGGCAAGGCGGGGGACGGCCTGCTCGCCGATTCGGTCGGCTGACGCCCCGTCATTCGAGCTCGACGACGAGCGAGGCGTAGGAGGGGATCATCACCTTCCGGGCATAGCTGCGCGAGACGATCCGGTATGGGCGACCTGCTGCGCAGACCGCCGCGATCATCCGGGCGATCTCGGCGCGTGCGACGGGCGCGCCCAGGCACAGGTGCCGGCCGGCGCCGAACCAGAGCTGGCGCGAGCGCGGGTCGTACGGGCGGGCCAGGTCGAAGCCGCCGGCCAGGTTGTCGGCTGCGTAGGTGACGAGGAGGATCCGCTCGTCCCTGCGCAGTCGGCGGCCGGCCACGGTGACGTCCGCGCTGACGTGCCGTCCGATCACCGGCGCGGGCGTGGTCACCCGGAGCCCTTCGCGCACCGCGTCGCCGATCAGCCCGGGGTCGGCGAGCAGTGGGTCCTGCTGCCCGGTGTCGTGGATCAGCGCGACCGTGCGGGCCATCGCGCTGGCGGCGGTCTCGGTGCCCGCGACGAGCAGCAGCGAGGCGAGCCCGCTGGCCTCCTCCAGTGTGATCCCGGCCTCGCGGCAGCGGCCGAGCAGGGTGTCGGGTGCGGCGCCGGCGTACGCCGCAGGGACGCCGCTGGTCAGCGACCTGACGATCTCCTTCGCTGCTTCGATCCGCTCCGGCGGCAGCTCGGTCGAGGCGGCCGTGTCGAGGGCGAGCGCGGCCAGCCGCTCGCCTGCGGCGAAGGTCTCCAGGTACGTGGAGTCCGGGCTGTTCGGCGGGAGCTGAAGGCCCAGCAGGTCGGTCATCAGGCGGCCGACGACGAGCCGGGCGGTCGCGGCCACATCGACCCGGTCCCCGGCGGCGAGGCGCGCCGTGACGTCGGCGTAGACCGGCCCGGCGGCCCGTTCGACCAGGGCGGCGGAGTTCTCCTCGGTGAACAGGTCCCGGGCGCGCCGGCGCAGGTCCGCGTGGCCGGCGCCGTCGAAGAGCCGGGTGACGTACGGCCCGAGGATCTGCTCCCACAGGTGTCCGACGCCGCCCTCTCCGAGCAGGGTGAAGTGTTCGTGGTCGTTGAGCACGGCCCGGATGAGGGTGGGTTCGCTTGCCACCCAGCCCAGTCGGGGTACCCGCCGGATCGGTCCGAAGGGCCGTGCCATGGTGATCCTGGTCAGCGTCCACAGGGCGGGCCGGCTGGCCCACAGCAGTCTGCTCTCGTGCCGTTCTGCCGTTGTCGCGCCCATCGTCGCCTCGCCCCCGCCGCTGCCTCGAATGTCCGTGCGAGGAACCGTACCGCGACAGGCCGAGTCAGGGATCATCATATGATCAGGCAGCTCGGGGGAGGCTTGAGCACGTGTCGGAGGGCAGTGGAACAGTTGGTCGGGCAAGACGGCGGGGCGCGCGCGGTGATCGCCGCGGTGGCGGTGCACCTGCCGGAGGAATCGCTCACCTCGCGCGAGGTGGAGCAGCGGATCGCCGACAGCGGCCCCTACCGGCCGCGCCCCGGGCTGATCGAGGCGGTCACCGGAATCGCCGCGCGGCGCATCGCCCCTGACGACTGGCAGGCCTCCGACCTGGCCGCGGCAGCCGCCCGGAAGCTGCTGGCCAACGCCGGCCTCGACGTGCGGGACCTCGACCTGCTGATTTTCGCCAGCGCCTCGCAGGACATGGTCGAGCCCGCTACCGCGCACATCCTGGCTTCGAAGATCGGGGCGCGCTGCCCGGTGTTCGACGTGAAGAACGCCTGCAACAGCGTGCTCAACGCGATCCAGGTCGCCGAGGCGCTGATCGCCGGCCGACAGTACCGCAGGGTCCTGGTCTGCACCGGGGAGCTGCCGTCGCGGGCGATCCGCTGGTCGGTTCGGGACCGGAGCCAGTTCGCCGAGTCGTTCCCCGGCTACACCTTGTCCGACAGTGGCGCGGCCGTGCTGCTGGAGGCGGGGGCGGTGCCGGACGGGATCTTCCATCGCGCCTTCACCGCGGACTCCTCGGCTTGGGAGGTCGGCACCCTGCCCGGCGGCGGCACCGCGTACCCGCGGGACCCGGAGGCGACCTACTTCCGGATGGACGGCGCGCGGCTGCACGCGGCCTTCGAGGCGCTCGGTCCCGAGCTGATCCACCAGGCCCTGGCCGAACACGGCCTGACCTGGGCGGACTTCGCGGTGGTGGCGGTGCACCAGGTGACCGTGCCACTGCTGGACGCATTCCTGAGCAGGACCGGCCTGACCGCCGGGTCGCTGGTGCCGGTGCTGCCCGAGCACGGCAACCTCGCCTCGGCCTCGCTGCCGTTCCAGCTCGCCGAGGCATTGGAACAGGGCCGCTGCGGGCCGGGCGACCGGGTGGCGCTGATCGGCCTGGCCGGCGGGGTCTCGCTCGGCGTCGTCTTCGCGCAGCTGTGAATTCGATCATGAGCTCGATTGCGAGGGAGCACCAGTGACCGACCTGTGGGTGGTCGTGCCGGCCTACAACGAGGAGGCCTCGTTGCCGGCCACGCTGCGCGCGCTGGCAGAGCAGACCGACGCGGACTTCGAGTGCGTGGTGGTGGACAACACCTCGACCGACCGGACCGCCGAGGTGGTCCGGGAGTTCGCGGTCACCGCCGGCTTCCCGCTGCACCTGATCACCGAGGGGCGCAAGGGCACCGGCGCGGCCGCGGACACCGGGATGCGGTTCGCGATCGAGGCCGGCGCCCGGTACCTGGCCCGCACCGACGCCGACTGCCTCCCGGTACCGGGCTGGACGGCAGCCGTACGCCGCGGCCTGGCCGGCGGGCTGGAACTGGTCACCGGTCGACTCCTGCCGCGCACCGACGAGTTCCGGCTCAGGCTGTGGGAGAGCCGGCTGCTGCCGGCGGTGGTCGCGCTGGCGGCGTGGTTCGGCAGGTTCCGGCCCGGCAACCGCGACCCGCAGTACGTCGGCCCGTACCTGATGTGCCCCGGCTGCAACCTGGCCATCACCGCCGACCTCTACGAGCGCAGCGGCGGCTTCCCGCGCACCGCGATCGAGGAGGTGCACGAGGACCGCGCCCTGGTCAACCGGGTACGCAGGCTCACCGCCGCCTACGGGCAGGTCCCGGGCATGCGGGTCTACGGCTCGGTGCGGCGGCTGCGCGCGTTCGGGCTGCGCAACACGCTGGCCTGGTACGCGGACCACCGGTACCGGCCCGAGGTGGTCGACATCCGATGAAGCGGCAGGAGCACGTCTGGGAGCGACGGGTGCAGCTGGCCGCCCACCCGTTGGCGTACCCGTTCATCGCGGCCGTGGCCCGGCGTGGTCCCGCCGTGCGGGTGCCGGGGGTCGGCGTCGTGGTCAGCGATCCGGAGCTGGCCCGGCAGGTGCTGCTCGACCACGAGGGGTTCCGCAAGGACGGCCCCGGGTCCTCGGGCGCGCTGTGGACACCGGTCCTGGGGCCGTCCGTGCTGCTGAACATGGAGGGCGAGGAGCACCGGAGGCTGCGGGCGGCGCTGGCCGGCCTGTTCACCCGGGCCCAGGCCACCGAGCTGTGCACCCGGGTGCTCGGACCGGTGCTGCGCGGGGCCATCGACCGGCTGGGCGCCGGCGGCGCGGTGGACCTGGTCGCACTGACCAGGACGGCGGCCGGCACGGTGATCGGCGAACTGTTGGGGGTGGCCGACACCGCGGGTGCGGAGGTGTTCGAGCGGGGCGAGCGGATCGTACGGATGGTCGGGCTGCGGACCAGGGAACTGTCCCCGCGCCAGGTCGCGAAGGCGAAGGCGGTGTTGGCCACTCTGGTGGTGGCGGCGGGCGAGGCGTACGACCGCGCGGAGGCGGGCTCGATGATGGGGCGGCTGCGCGGCCACGGGCTCGACCGGGAGCAGGCGCTCGGGCTGGCGGCGGCGTTCCTGCTCACCGGGACGGAGACCGTGGCGACCACGGTGCCCCGGGTCTTCGCGCTCTGGCACGACTCCGGGCTCCTGCCTGCCCTGCGGGCGGATCTGGCGGCGGGCGGCGCGGCCTTCGACGCGGCGATCGACGAGGCGATGCGGGTGATCACCCCGAGCCCGGCGATGCTGCGCCGGGCCGCACGGCCGGGCCGGCTCGGCGCGACGGCGGTGCGCGAGGGGGACCGGGTGGTCATCGCCACTGCGCGGTGCGACGCGGCTGCGGGACCGTTCGACCGGGCGGCGGCGCTGGGCCGGTGCCCGGCGCACGATCCCAAGCGCCTGTGGTTCGGGGCCGGGCCGCACTACTGCATCGGTGCGCCGCTCGCGCTGGCTGAGATCCGGGTGCTGATGCAGGCACTGCTGATGGCGGGGGCTGAGCGCATCGTGCGGCGACGGGCCAAGCGACGCGTGCTGATACCGACCTACGCGCGGCTGGAGGTGGCAGCCGGACAGGCCGCCGGTCCCCCGAGACCCGCGGACCACGCAGAGCTGGAGGTGACCGCCTCGTGAGCGGCACGCCCGACCCCGCAGGCGCCGGACTGGCCGGACGGATCGCGGGCCACGCGCGCCGGACGCCCGACGCGGTCGCCCTGCTCGACGCACACGGCACGCTCACCTACGCCGAGCTCGCACAGAGGATCGCCGCCACCGCGAGCGGGCTGCGCGCCGCGGGCATGTCCGCCGGCGACACGGTGCTGTTCGCGGTCCGCCCCGGCCGGGACGCCCTGGTGCTCGGCCTGGCCGTCATGGCAGTGGGCGCCGTCGTCGTGGTGGCCGACCCCGGCGCGGGCGCCGAACTCGACGCCGCGCGCGGACGGCTCGTCACCGAACGCCTCGCCGCACCGCGCTGGCTGGCCGCCGAATCCTGGCTCTGCGCGCTCTCCGCCCGCAAGGCGGGACGCACACTGCTGCACCGCCTCGGCCTGAACCTTCCCGCGCTATCCGACCCGACCCTGCGCCTGCTCCACACCGGCCCGCGCCTCCCGGGCCTGCCCCCGGACGCGCTCTCCGCCGCTTCCCTGGCGCACACCGCGCCCGAGCCCGAGCCCGCGGGGGGCCCGGACCGCCCGGCCCTGGTCGTGTTCACCTCCGGCACCACCGCGCGCCCCCGGGCGGTGGTGCACAGCCAGGCCACGCTGCTCGCCGGCGCCGACCTGCTCGGCGAGGGCCTGGGCCTGCCCGCCGCCCCCGGCCCGGTGGTCGTGCACTCCGAGCAGCTGATGATCGCCTTCGCCTTCCTCGCCGCCGGCGCCACCTGGTCGGTGGCGCCGCTCCCGGTGCGGCCGAAGCGGTTCCTGCGGGACCTGCGGCGCCGCCGGGCCAGCCACACCTTCGGCACTCCGGCCGCACTGGCCCGCCTGCTCGCCGCCGGCCAGCTCCCGGACACCCTGGGCACGGTGCTGCTCGGCGCCGCACCCGTGCCGCCCCCGATCCTGCGCCGCCTGCGAAACGCGCTCCCCTCGGCCCGGATCGCCGTGGTCTACGGCGCGACCGAGATGCTGCCGATCGCCGTGACCGGGGCCGATGAGAAGCTGGACCACGCACCCCACGGCGACCTGGCCGGCCACCCCCTGCCCGGAGTCACGGCACGCCTCAACGAGGAGGGCGAACTCCTGCTGCGCGGCGCCCACCTGGCGATCGGCTACCTCGGTGACGGGCCGATCGGCGAGCTCAACACCGGCGACCGGGCCCGGATCGATGCCGAGGGCCGGATCGTGCTGCTCGGCCGGACCAAGGACATGCTGATCCGCGGCTCCTTCAACCTCTACCCCGGCCTGTACGAACCCGCGGTAGCCGCTCTCCCGGGCATCGCCGAGGCCGTTATCGTGGGCGTCCCCGACCCGCTGACCGCTGACGAGGCAGTGGTGCTGGCCGTACGCCCCGACGGCTCGGTCCCGGAACCGGAACTCCTCCGCTCCCTGCAACGCGAACTGCCCCGCACGATCGATCACGCGGCACTGCCGGACCGGATCCTCTGCCTCCCGGCGATCCCCCGACGGGGACGGACCGAGAAACCCGACCGCGAACAACTCCGCACACTGGTCGCGAAGGAGGCGTGGTGATCACCGTCGTCACCGGGGCCAGTGGCTTCGTCGGCAGCACCCTGTGCCGCGCAGCGCGGGCAGCCGGGCACCAGGTGCTGGCGTTGGGGCGGCGCCGAACCGTCCCCGCCGACCTGATCGGTGACGCCCCCTACCTCCCCTGGGACCTGGCGGACCCTGCGGCCCGGCCGGCCCTCCCCGCCCCGTTCACCCGCCCTGACGCGGTGATCCACTGCGCAGGCCTGGCAACCGACTGGGCCCGCCCTGAGGCGTTCCACCGCGGCAACGTGCTGACCACCAGGGGCGTGCTGGCCGCGTTCCCCGAGACGACGCGCTTCGTGCACCTGTCGACCGCGAGCGTCTACGATCCGCGTCGGCCGACCGTCATGGCCCGGGAGGACGAGGCCGACGCGGTCCACCACACCGACGCCTACGGGCGCTCCAAGGCGCTGGCGGAGGCGTGGGTCCGCCGGGTCCGCCCCGACGCGGTGATCCTGCGACCGCACGCCGTCTACGGTCCCGGGGACACCACACTGCTACCGCGCGTCCTCCAGGCGGTGCGCCGAACCCCGTTCGGGCCGAAGCTGTTCGCGATCGGTGACGGTCGGCAGCGGCTGAGCCTGACCAGCGTGGCGAACCTGGTCGACGCCTGCCTGCTCGCCGCCGAGGGCCGTTCCTCGGGCACCTTCAACATCACCGACCGGGAGCCGGCCGTGCTGGACGACGTGCTGCGTCAGGTCCTGACCGCCCACGGCCTCCCGGCCGAACCCGTCTACCTACCGCTTGCCCTCGCCTTCCCGCTGGCCCGCACCGCCGAACTCCTGGCCCGCACCGCCCGATCCGCCCGTCGCCCCCGCCTGACCGTCTACGCCGTCCGCCACCTGGCCCACGAACGCACCCTCGACCTCACCGCTGCCCGCGCCCACCTGGGCTACCAGCCGGCGCCGACGGACCTGGGGCCTGCCCTGCGCCGGAACTGACGCGGACTCTCCGCAGGTGGACCAGTTGCTCCTCGGTGGGTGCTTCAGAGGTACGGCTGCTGGTCGTCGCGGTGGGCAGTGCTGCTGCCTTCGGGCCGCCAGGAGCGACTGTGCCGGGACAGGGTCCAGGGTTCCGGCGCGTGCCGGGCGGCACTGATCCAGGCCGCGAGTTCGGGAAGCGCGCTCTGCCGCAGGATGTGCCGGGCCGCGGCCCGTTCGGCGGCCGGGAGCGGGGCGACACGGATCCGTACCGTACACCACCACCCGGGATGGATACCTCCGCCGTAGTTGGAGGAGAGGCGCGGCATCCACTCGACGTGCAACGCGGTCCCGTCCTCCCACGGGCGGTTGTCGAAATCCAGGTCGGCGGCATCCGTCTCCTGCACGCCGAGGACGGTGCGGATGTCATTCGGGGTGAGCGGCCACGCCAGATCGCGCGGCAGTCGGTGGTTACGGGCTGGCATACGGCCGAGAATGGCAGATGCCCCGATGAAAGCGCATGCAGGTTTCGACCCGGAACGCCGGTCAAGCCTCGGTGAGACGGGACAACCCGCAGGGCGCGGGGCGGGCATCAAGGTGACCGGCGCCGCCCTCACCAATGCCTTGACCTGGGGCGTTATCTGGCCGCGACCTGGCCGCCAAGGTATCGGACGGACACCTTGGCGGCCCGTCAAGGTACGGAAGGGCCCGACGCAAGGACCGTTCGAGGTGGCCGGCGGACGGTCAGTGCGGCGCCGTGCCGACCGCGCCGTCGGGCAGAACCGGCAGTGGCCAGGCCGGATCGGGTGACCAGGCGGTCCACGGGTCGGCGAACGGGCCGGCCCGTTCCTGGAGGAGGCCGAGCGCGCGCCGGCGGGCCTGCTCGACCGAGGTGTGGAGGTCGTCGCCGACCAGGCCCAGGCGCCGGCCTTGCGCGTACTCGTCCTCGTCCTTCCACGACCAGTCCGAAAGGTCGGGCTCCACCACCAGGTCGATGAACAGGTCGAAGGTGTCGATCCCGGCCGGTCGACGAGTGTGGGGCAGCTCGAAATTCACGTACCAGCGCAGTGGCTCCCCCGTGTCGGCGTCCTGGAACCGGTGCACCGAGAAGTGCTCCCCGGCCAGGAAGGTGCTGCGCAACGCGGTGCCGGTCCAGCGATAGGGGGCGACGGTCCAGGTGCCGGCGGCCAGGTCCTGCAGACCGCTCTCGCGCAGCGCGGTGTCGCCGGTGCGCAGGGAGTCGATCCAGGTGGTCGGGGCGAGCGAGGTGATGCCGGGCCAGTAGGCGAGCTGGAGGGTGTCGCCGGTGTCGCCGATGACCCGCTGCGGCATCGCGGTCCAGACCCGACCCGCGTGGACGTCGCGGCGCACCACCGTGCTGCCGGGCGCGAACCGGGCGGGCGAGGCCTGCGCGGCGGGGGCGGTCACGGCCGGCCCCCGGTCGTGCAGGCGGGCTCGTGCCACGTCGTGCGGACGACCAGGCCGCCCGGACAGATGCGTTCGCTGGACCAGGTCCGGCAGCACCCGCCCGCGCCGCGTTGTCGGGCAGCGGCCGGTGGCATCTGGGCTACGGCCGGAACGGCGGCGGCCGCCGGGTGGCGACGGCGACGGCGGTGCCTGGTGGGGGTCGTCATGCGAAGGCTCTGCCCGCCCCGGTGGGCCGGCGAACCCGGCCACCACCCGAACGGAGTAGCCCCGCCCGTTCTCACCAGGCACTGACGCGTAAATAACAGGAGGTGAGAGGGTTTTGGGCCGAAGTGGGTGCCGGGCGTCGGTTCGGCGGCCCGGTGTGGGAGCCGGTCTGTCAGGCCACGGTGTCGATTGGGTTGAGGGTGACGGTGTAGCCGGGTTGGTCAAGCTGGGTGACGGCTCGGCGGGCGGCCCGTTCGGGGCCGCGCCGGGTGAAGTAGGTTCCGCCCAGTTCCCGTTAGGGCTTCCGGTCGGTGAGCATGTGCCAGATCGCGGTGATGACGGAGTGCTCGATGGCGGCAAGGGCTCTCAGCGGGCCGCGACGGGAGGCGAGCCGTTCGTAGCGGGCCTGAAGGTAGGTGTCCTTGGTCCGCACCGCGCCGAACGCGGCGAGTCCGAGGGCGCCCTTGGGACACGGGTTGCCGGGGCGGACCTTGGTGCTCTTCGTGCGGCCGGCGGACTCGTGGTGGCCGGGCATGCCGTCAACCGGAGGAAGGTGGAGCGGATCATGCGCGAGCGCGGGATCGCGGGCGTCACCCGCCGCCGGCGCCGCGGTCTGACCCGCGAGGCCCGCAGGCCGGTGTTCGTCCCGGATCTGATCGGGCGCGACTTCACCGCGCCTCGCCCCGGGGTACGGTCGGTCGGCGACATGACCTGTCTGCCGGTCGAGGAGAACTGGCTCTACCTGGCCACCGCGATCGGCCTGGCCACCCGCGGGGTGGTCGGCCGCCTCGGCCGACCGCCACCGCGCCGAGCTGCCGGTGGCCGCGCTTCGGATGGCGGCCACCCGTGAGGCGGCCTGGAGCGCGGCTGCATCCTTCACTCGGACCGCGGCAGCGAGCACACGTCGAATGTCAGGATGATCAAGAGATCACGCAGTGACCCGCTTGTGATCCGCCGTCCGTGGTCCTCGTTTCCCCCGTCGCCACCACCTGCGCGGGCCTGGTGATGCGCAGCAGAGGTCCGGTCAGGCCCCTGCGGCCAGGGAAAGGCCGGTGACCAGCATCGTCGTTGCGACCAGGGCGTCCAGGACGCGCCAGGAGGAGGCGCGGCGGAAGAAGCCGGTGAGCAGGCGGGCGCCGAAGCCCAGGGCGGCGAACCAGCACAGGCTGGCCAGGACGGCGCCGAGCGCGAACTGCCAGCGCAGCGTGCCGTGGGTGGCCGCGACGGCGCCGAGCAGGAGCACCGTGTCGAGGTAGACGTGCGGGTTGAGCCAGGTCATCGCGAGACAGCTGAGTACCGCGCGGCGGCCGGACCGGACGGCGGGTCCGTTGCCCTCCAGGCGGGAGGCTCGGAAGACACGCCGGGCTGCGATCACGGCGTAGCAGAGGAGGAAGGCCGCGCCGACCGCACGCACCGCGGTCAGTGCCGCCGGCCACGCCGTGATCAGCGCGCCGAGCCCGCCCACGCCGCAGGCGATCAGTACCGCGTCGGAGGCTGCGCAGATCGCGACCACCGGCAGGACCGCTTCTCGGCGGACGCCTTGGCGCAGGACGAAGGCGTTCTGCGCCCCGATGGCGACGATGAGTGACAGGCCGGTCCCGAACCCGGCCACGGTGGCGGTGAGTGTGCTTCCCATGAGGGCCACCGTAGGCAGCCGGCGCGACACAAGGCCAGCTAAAGATTTTTACGTATCATTAGCACTCATGAAGGCTGAGCTGCCCCACGACCTCGTCCGGACCCTGCTCGCGGTGGTCGACGAGGGCACCTTCGACGCGGCCGCGGCGGCCTTGCACGTGACGCCCTCGGCGGTGAGCCAGCGGATCAAGGCGCTGGAACAGCGGACCGGGCGGGTACTGCTGACACGTTCCCGGCCGGTGAGGCCGACCGAGTCGGGCCAGGTCGTGGTGCGCTTCGCCCGTCAGCTCGCCCGCTTGGAGGACGACGCGCGTGACGCGCTGGGGATGCCCGAGGGAGGGGAGGGCGCCGGGCCGTCGGGTCCCTCCCGGCTGCCGATCGCGGTCAATGCGGACTCGCTGGCGACCTGGTTCGTACCGGCGCTGGCCTCGCTCGCGTGGGACGCACGGGTCCACGTCGACCTGCGGCGGGAGGACGAGGCGCACACGACCGCGCTGCTGCGCGCGGGTGAGGTGATGGCGGCGGTCACCTCCTCGCCCCATCCGGTGGCGGGCTGCTCGGTGCGCCGGCTGGGCGCGATGGTCTACCTCCCGGTGGCTACGCCGCAGTTCGCTGCCCGTTGGCTCGACGGCGACCCGGCCCGGCTGCTTCCGGAGGCGCCGGTGGTCTGCTTCGACCGCCGCGACGAGCTGCAGGACGCCTTCGTCGGTGAACTGACCGGTGGCCGGGGAGCGAGCCTGCGGCGGCGGCACTACGTCCCCTCCAGTGAAGGCTTCGCCGATGCCGTGACTGCTGGTCTCGGCTGGGGCCTCGTCCCGCGCAGCCAGGCCGAGCCCCGGCTGCACAGCGACGTGCTGGTCCAGTTCCTCCCGGGCAGCACGGTCGAGGTTCCCCTCTACTGGCAGCAGTGGCGCCTCGACTCGCCCGCGCTGGCAGCTGTCGCCACGGCGGTGGCGGCGGAAGCGGAGCGGGCCCTGCGGTAGGTGTGCCAGGCGCAACCGGAACTGCAACCACGAGCAGTGTGGCGAGCAGATGCCTTCCCTCGCGGTCGATGTCCGATGGTTCCTCACCCAGCAGGACGACAGCCGTGGCTGATCTGCATCTCGTCCGGACTCTCAACGGACACGGGTGGGCCGACTGCAGCATCGCTGACGGGCAAGCCGACACCGAAGCCAGTCCGGGCCGACGGCGCGCGGGCTGCCCCGACCTCGGATGTTGCCGCACCGGCGGGCGGGCGCCCCCGAGGGGATCGGGGGCACCGCCTCCGGGAGCCCTCGGGGCCGGGCCCCTGCCCAGGTCGTAGCCGCCCGGCCGGAGGGTGCGCCCCGGTGAGGAGACGGGGTCGAACCTGAGTCCGACGATCCACCGACCGAATGCCGAGAGAGTTTCGTCGGATTCGCCATCGCCGCACTCGTCTGGCTCGCCCAACGCTCTCGTACCACAGCCGCTCAGAGGGTCACCCGAACTCAGCTCGCACCCCCATCCGCCGTCACAGACCAGCTGGATCACGAGAACGGGTCCTGATCGGCAAGCACACCCTGTGTACACCGCGCGCCGGCCGGTGGCCTCGCCCGGCGCCGTGGACCCGGGCCCGTCGCGGCGGTGCCGAGCCCGGGTCCACGGCATCCGGTGCCTCAGCCGGGAGGCCGCCCGGCCGGGGCGGGGTCGTGGACGGTGGCGGCCTGCTGCTCGGCCCGGCGCGGGGGTCGGCGGTGAGGCTGCTGAGCCGACCACCCCAGCGGTAGGTCAGCCGCGGAAACCGCTCGGCACCGGTCCAGAAGTGGAGGGAGCCACCGTCGTGGGCGATGGTGATGCGGCCGGCCCGGGTGGCGAGTTCGTGGACGTCGGACAGTACGGTGCGGCGGTCGTGGCCGTCGTCCTCGGTGAGGCGCGACCGGAGCGCATCGAACAGAGCGCGAGCGGCCGGGCGAACGGCCGGGCGGCTCGACTGCCAGGCCGGTCCCAGGGCTTCCGGCTGGGCGAACTGCTCCCCGCTGGGCTTCGCCCGGCGGGCCTTCGTATTGTTCAGCCAGGCCCCCACCGACGCCCTCGTGATTTGCGGCGCGCCACACCGGTTGTCCGCGTACTCGGCCATGTACGCAGTCCGGTAGAGACGAACGCGTGGAGCCGCTTCCCGGCCCTGGTTGCCGGGCATGTGTCGGCGGCGCAGGCTGGAAGAACCCAAGAGGTCCGGTGTGCCGGGCCAGGAGGCGAGGTTCGTGATGAGCAGGCTTGAGGAGCAGATCAACATCGACGCCCCCGCACGGGAGGTCTGGGGGAGGCTGCACGACATCGAGGCCTATCCGACGTTCATGGACAGCATCCAACGTGCTTATGCGCCCAGCAGCGACCGCGCCCATCTGGACGTGCGGGCCGGCGAGGTACACCGGGAGTTCGACGCCGTTCTCACCGACCGCGGCAACGAGCAGGTCCTCGCCTGGGAGACGGAGGGCAGCCCGGAGCTGAAGGGCACGCTCTCGGTGCGGTCACTGGACCGGGACCACAGCCAGGTACAGGTGCACCTGGAATACGAGCCGGAGTCCATCCAGGACACCTTCGGCGGCCCGCGGGGCATGGCCCAGGTCCACCGGATCGAGAACACCGTCCGGGGCGGCCTGGAGCAGTTCAAGAACCTGGTGGAGTCGGAGCAGTAGCCGTTCACCTCCGCACGAGATTCCTCGGACCGCGTTCGCCGGGGCTCCCGGTCCGGACTCAGCTCGGAGAGCGCCTGGTGAGTCCCGTCCCGTCCATCGGGGCGCGGGGCGGGCACCCGGGGGGCGGCCAGGCCGTTCGGCTGTAGCCGAGGCACGGTGGAAGTAGCGGTCCGAGATGTCGGGGGTGAGCAACGATGCCCGCCAGGGCCGCCCCTTTTTGCCTTGTTTTGACTCTTCCCGCTGCGGCTGTGGTTGTACGTCTCTCCGTGTCCGGTGGGGGCTCTTCGACCGGCTCGACGGCCGTGTGGAGGTCGACTTCAGCGGCGCCCGGTTCTCGGACGGCAACACCGAGTTCCGACAGGCGGTGTTCAACGGCGCCACCGTCTTGTTCGAGGCCGCTCGGTCTCCCCGTCCACCGCTTCGCTCCGATTGGAGACGCGACGATGACCTCGTCGAACTTCGCTGCCTACCTCGAGCGCAACAAGCAGTTCGCCGCCACCGAGGCCAAGACCCGGATCCCCGAGGTCCCGTTCATCCCGTTCAAGCAGGTGTACCTGATCACCTGCATCGACCCGCGGGTGGAGCCCGCGGCGATCGTGGGCGTACAACTCGGCGAGGCGATCGTGGCCCGCAACGTCGGCGGCCGCGTCACCCCCTCCATGATCCACGATCTGACATGGATCTGCCACCTGCACGAGAACAAGACCCCCGACGCCGACTGGTTCGAGGTCGCGATCATCCACCACACCGACTGCGGCTCCGGACTGTTCGCCGACGCCGAACTGCGCCGCACCTACGCCGAACGCGGCGGCTATGACGAGGAGACCTCCGCAGCCATGACGGTGCTCGACCCGTCCGCCACCGTGCGTACCGATGTCGAGTTGCTGCGCAGGGCCCCCGAGCTGGCCGGCAGCATCGAAAGCTTCAAGATCGGCGGTTACGCCTACGACCTCAGGACCGGCGTGGTCACCACCGTCGTCGACCCGAACTGACCCGGTATCGCACCGGATCCCACCGCACCGCCGGTGCGGACGGCGGCCTCCGGGGCTCACCGGCGTAGCGCCATGGTGCAGGAAGCAGAGAAGATCGTGATTTCCAGCGATACGCACCTGAAGATCGGTTCGCTGGTGTATGAGAAAGTGGACCAGATTGATGTGACCGGACCGTTCGAGGCCTTCTCCCGGATCCCGAGCGTCGCGGCAGAACTGCGCGGTCTGCAGGTCGCCCAGAAAATCCAGCTCCACCTGGCCTACGCGCCCGAACCCCCCTTCGACAGCGGTACGCCGGCCTCTGCACCCGCCGCAGTTCTGGCCAAAGCCAAGGAAGCCGTCGGGGACGTCACGCGGCGTCGGAAGCAGACGGCCATCCGCATCGCCGACCGACTACACGTCCAACACGCCAACAGCAGCCCTGGATAGTGAAGTTCCCCCGGATACGGCTCTCGCCCCATGCCCCAGATCCCAGCATGCACATGCCGAACATCCGGCCCGTACGACGATCGGTACCACGAACGAGCGATCACGAATTGAGAGATAAGGAACTCGACACTCTCTCATACCAGCGGAACCCGCGCCGCCGTTCACGACGCCGACAAAAGCGCACCTCAGCAATGCAACTGACCGACCGTCGCAGCTGGGGACCTGGACACTGCACCGGGCCTCGGAGGACGCTCTGAGCCGCTTCGCCCGGTCGGCTGTTGGCTCGGGTCAGGAGGGCTGGTGGGCCGGGGAGTTTGGGCGGGGCCGCATCAGTAGCAGGTCCTCGCCCCAGGCGTCCAGCACCGCCGCGTGGCCGGCGGCCCGGGCAGCCGCCTCGGCCCGGGCGAAGAGCCGCTGCTGCGTCGCCACTTCGCCGGTCGCGGTGATCCGGGCAACGGTGTCCAGCAGCGCGGCGCTCTCCCAGCCGGGCAGCGGGAACCGGTCCAGCTCCCAGGCCAGGTACTTGTTGTAGGGGCGCGGTCGGCGGTCCAGGGCGAAGAGCAGGTCGAGCAGGAACCCGACACTGGCGGCCGCGTCGAGGAGGCCGGCGAGCGGGTTGCCATCGCGGTGGTTCTTGACCGAGCGGTAGAGCGAGTTGGCGTAGGCGTCCAGTAGGGCGGCGCCGGACCGGAAGGCCTCCTCGGCGCCGAGCCGTCCCATTGCGGCGACGATCCGGGTGATCTCCCCGTCGCGGCGGTCGACCAGCACCCGGGAGCGGGCGATGGCGTACCGCTCCCAGTCGGCGGGCCGGCGGAACCGTTCGAGGGTGGTGACGACCAGGTCGAGCCGCGCGGAGCGGTAGCCGTCGAGCGCGGCCAGTTCGCTCGCCGCGTCGTCGGCGAGGATGACGTAGAGGTCGTGGTCGGAGTGACGGGTGGTCATGCCGTCGTGGGCCCGGGAGCCCTTGAGGACGAGCCCGATGACGGCCGGGTCGGCCGTCGCATCGGCGACGAACGCCGCGAAATCCAGCGTCATGCCAGGTCCTTGCGCATCAGCGTGCACATCGTCTCGTACCGCTGGAGCGAGCCGTCCTTGGCCTCCACGTCCCAGGAGTCGAGCTCGCGGCCAAAGGCCCGGTAGCCCAGGCGTTCGTAGAGGGCGCGGGCGCGCAGGTTGCTCTCCTCGACGCCGAGTTCGGCGCGGGTCAGGCCCCGGGCGCCGATCCGCTGCTCGGCGGAGCGGATCAGCAGTGTGCCGATCCCGCAGGACTGCAGGGCCGGGTGGACGCCGAGTTGCCAGAGCGTGCCGACGCCGGGTTCGACCGTGTAGTCGATGCCGCCGACCGCCACCGGGAGCCCGACCGGCGTGCAGACCGCCAGGTAGTCGATCTCGCCCGCCTCGGCGCGGCGGATCTGGTGGACGAGTTCGCGCACGTGCTTGGGGGAGCCGGCCCAGCCGCAGGACGGCAGGTCCGCGTCGGTGAGGCCGCGCACCGACAGGTGCAGTCTGATCTCGGTCATCGCCGTATCCCTTCGACTCCGACAGCGGCCGTCTGCTATTTCAGCAAGCCGGTCCCCGTGCCGTCCAAGGGGTTTCGGCTCAGGGCCATGTGTCCCGAGCCGGTTCCCGCTTGCTGTCAGTGGTCAGCACGTCAGTGGTCAGCACCATGGGCTGGTTCGCGGGACAGGTTGCGGACGTACCAGTCGAACCGGTTGCCGTCCGCGTCCAGGACTTGCTTGACGTAGGTGAAGCCCGCCCTGAGGGCGACCGCGGCCGAGCCCGGGTTCTCCGGAGCCACCTGGATCACCGCCTGATCTGCTCCTTCGCCTGCCGCGTATCGGCAGACCAGGAGGACCGCGCGGGTCGCCAGGCCCCGTCCACGCCAGGCGGGGTAGAGCCCGTAGGCGATGTTCACCTGCCCAGCGGCAAGGCCGGCCATCTCGAACCGGAGGTCGATCGTTCCCGCGAGGGTCTGCTCGGCGCCCACTCGGATTCCGAAGGCACACAACGGGCGGCCGGCACGGTCACGGCGATGACCTGGCCGACGCCCACCGCTCGTCGGACAGGTCGCTTTTGCAGGGCTTGCGGTCACTCACCCGGACAGCATCCGATGAGCTGCTGGTGGACGCCCAGCCCTGCTAGAATGATGGTCATCACGTGAGCCTTCCCGGTGCGGATTCCGATCCGCCGGGGAGGCTTTTTTCATGCCCGGGGCCCGCCTGCCTCGACACCGGTGAAGCCGCCGCGAGGTCCTCGCCCTGCCGAGCGACCTGAACGCGCCGCGCCCACCCATCGGTTCTTCGTTCCAAGCCGCAAGAGGAGATCCACGTCATGAGCCCACAGACGAACACCACGCCCGCCACAGGTACTTGGCAACTTGGTGACCAGACCGTCAACCGCGTCGGGTTCGGCGCGATGCGGCTGACGGGTACCGCCCCCTTCGACCGCGGCGCGCCGCGTGACCGCGATCGGTCGATCGGCGTGCTCCGGCGGGCGATCGAGCTCGGCGTGAACCACATCGACACCGCCGCCTTCTACTTCTCGGCGACATGCTCCGCCAACGAGCTGATCAACCGGGCGCTGGCGCCATACCCGGAGGACCTGGTCATCACCACCAAGGTCTGGCCGGCCCGCGATCCCTCGGGCGCGTGGTGGTGGGCCGCGCCGACGCAGTTGCGCGGCCAGGTCGAGGAGAACCTGCGCCAACTCGGCCGCGACCACCTGGACGTGGTGAACCTGCGCGTGCCACCGAGCCGGCGGACCGGCTCGATCGGCGAGCACTTCGGCGCGCTGGCCGAACTGCGCGATGCCGGGCTTATCCGCCACCTCGGCATCTCCAACGTCACGTCCGAGCAACTGGCCGAGGCCCGGGCCATCGCCCCGGTCGTCTGCGTGCAGAACCCCTACGGGATCGGTGCGTCGAGCGAGGACCGGGCGCTCCTGCGGCTCTGCGGTGAACTCGGCCTCGCCTTCGTCCCGTTCTTCGCGATCGCCGGTCCCGGGCGCGAGGCAGGTCCGGCTCCCAGCGACCACGAGGCGGTGTACGCCGTAGCCCGCGCGCACGGTGTGTCCGTCGCACAGGTCCGGCTGGCCTGGACCTTGCAGCAGGGGCCGCACGTGCTGGCGATCCCGGGTACCGGCGATCCGGACCACCTCGCGCAGAACATGGCGTCCGGCGCGCTGCGGCTCTCGGAAGACGAGATGACACGCCTCACCTCGCTGCGGCCGGCCGGAGCATAGCGGCGCCGCTGCCGGCCGGAATCCATTCCGCAGGCCACCGCTCGGACTGAAAGGGTCCGCCAGCGCCCCACTGGCGGACCCTCTTGCCGAATGCCGTCCATGATCGTTTCTCCGGTCGTTCCCTCTTCCTCGCCCTGTGGAGGGCTCGCGCCGGCGGAGCGTGAGATCCGTCCCGGAAATCCCTTCCAGCCGTCCTCGCGCGGTCGCGGTCGCCCGGGCGTGACGTCCGAATGCCGCCAGCACCCGGCCCCTGCGCGAGCGACGATCGGAACAACCCGGCCGATCGCCGCTCACGGCCAGGCCTGTCCGCAGGCCCGCTTCCCCCCGCTCGTCCCCCGCACCTCCCCCGCACGTCGAAGGATCTCTCCGTGAACGACACCCTCTCCACCACCGACGCGCCCGCCGCTGCGGCGCCCGCCCCGGGCCCGGCCGTCCTGCCGGCGCTCGCCGCGCTCGACTGGCAGGACGTGCAGGAGCAGCCGGACCGGGACGGCGTCGCCCCCACCGGCGGCACCGCCCCCGCCTCCCCCACCGTCCTGGCTCCCGACAAGGCCGCCGCCGCCTACGAGCGCCTCGCCGCCGAGACCGGCACCCCCGGTGTGGCCCGCGCCGTCGACGCCGCGCTCGCCGCGACCCCCGTCCTGATCGCCCGCCCAGGCCACCGCGTTCCGGGCACCGACGGCACCCTGCCCGGCTACGCCGCCGGCACCGCCGCCAGGCAGCGCCTCCTCGACCACGAACACGCCCACACACCCGCCGCCACCGCCGCCTGACCCTGCGGCCACCCGCACCCGAGGACACCACCGTGAACACCACCCTGGCCACAGCCGTCCGCGCGCTCGACACCGCCGACTGGACCGCCCTCACCTCCGAACTCGACGCCCACGGCTGCGCCCCGACCCCCCGTCTGCTCGACCCCGACCAATGCCGGCAGATCGCCGGCCTCTACGACCGGCCCGGACTGTTCCGCACCACCGTCGACATGGCCCGCCACCGCTTCGGCTCCGGCCAGTACCGCTACTTCACCCACGACCTGCCCGAACCCGTCGCCGCCCTGCGCGAGGCCCTCTACCCCCGCCTGCTCACCGTCGCCCGTGCCTGGGCCGACAAGCTCCACCGCCCCGCCCCCTGGCCCGACACCCTCGCCGAGTGGATTGCCATGTGCCACGCCGCCGGCCAGGACAAGAGCTCCCAGATCCTGCTGCGCTACGGCCCCGGCGACTGGAACGCCCTGCACCGCGACATCTTCGGCGAACTCGTCTTCCCCCTCCAGGCCGTCATCGGCCTCGACGCCCACGGCACCGACTACACCGGCGGCGAGTTCCTCCTCGTCGAACAGCGCCCCCGCGCCCAGTCCCGCGGCACCGTCACCGTCCTCCCCCAAGGGCACGGCCTGATCTTCACCACCCGAGACCGCCCCGTCCCCTCCGCCCGCGGCCACCGCGCCGGCCCCGTCCGCCACGGCGTCAGCACCGTGCGCACCGGCCGCCGCCACGCCCTCGGCCTCGTCTTCCACGACGCCTGACACCCCGCCGCCATGGACGCCACCGACACACCCGCGCCCGCCATCGGCACCGCCCCGGTCCCGCCGCGCCGCTACACCCTGACCGGGCCCGACAACCGCCCCTGCTCCAGCACCACGCCCGGCACCCTCGGCGGCTACCGTCGAGGCCGCCTCTACGGCCGCCTCGACTGCCCCTCCGCCCTGCGCGCCCTCGCCGCCGGCGGCTACGTGCGCCACCGCGTCTTCTTCGCCGACGAAGCCACCGCGATCGCCGCCGGCTACCGGCCCTGCGCAGTGTGCCTGCCCGAGAAGTACCGGCAGTGGAAGACCTGCAAAAAGGACCGAACCCCGTGAACCCCCGCCCCGCACCCGCCCGCTCCCCCCTCCTTCCCGCACCCGAGGCCACCGCCTACGGCCCCCTCCCCGTACCCGCCCCCCACACCGCCCCCGAACTCGCCGCCCTGCTGCGCCTGCTCGCCGACCACCGCCGCCCGCGCCTGCACGACGTCGCGATCGGCCACAGTCGCGACGACGCGTCCCGCACGGCCGCCGCCGCGTTCGCCGACGCCTGGCGCGCCGCCGGCAACGCCGTCCTGGCCGTCGTCGACTGGCCCGAACAGGCCGCCTCCTGGCTGCGGCCCGCCCACCGCCTCACCGCCCCCGAACCCGACGCCCTCGTCATCGCCGCCGCCCCACTGGGCTGGGCGCAGCTCGCCCGGCGCCTGCGCCACAGCACCTCCTGGCGCCCGGACCGCACGTTCGGCTTCGCGTCCCTCGCCGAGCCGGCCGCCACGGCGCTCGCCGGGCCCGGCGTCCTGGACGGCGTGCGGGGCGCGAGCGCGGACGGCGGCACCTGGTGCATCGAATCCGGCTGGACCGACTCCTTCCCTCCCCCCGCCCCGGGCGCCGCCGCGTGAACATCACCCCCGCCCTGTTCGGCCCACCGCCCGCCGGCTACGAGCGCCGCGAGATCGCGCCGGGCGCCGTCCACCTGCCCGGCTGGCTCACCCCCGACCGGCAGCGCGACCTCGTCGCCGCCTGCCGCGCCTGGGCCGCCGGCCCCGTCCCGATCCGGCACACCCGGCTGCCGCGCGGCGGCGTCATGTCCGTGCAGACCGTGTGCCTGGGCTGGCACTGGCAGCCCTACGCCTACACCCGCACCGCCGACGACGTGAACGGCCGCCGCGTCACCCCCTTCCCCGGCTGGCTCGCCGACCTCGGCCGCCGGGCCGTGGCCGACGCCTACCAGGACCCCGGCCAGGGCGCCGCCTACGAGCCCGACGCCGCGCTGGTCAACTTCTACGACGCCGACGCCCGGCTCGGCATGCACCAGGACAAGGACGAGCGCTCCCTCGCCCCGGTGGTCTCCCTCAGCATCGGCGACACCTGCCTCTTCCGCCTCGGCAACACCGACAACCGCAACCGGCCCTGGACCGACCTGACCCTCGCCTCCGGCGACCTGCTCGTCTTCGGCGGCCCCTCCCGCCTCGCCTACCACGCCGTGCCGAAGATCCTCCCCGGCACCGGCGACCCCGCCACCGGCCTCGCCGCCGGCCGCCTCAACATCACCCTGCGCGTCACCGGCCTCACCGACCCCGCGCCGGAACCGACCGGAGCCGCCCGGTGACCGCCCCGCCCTCCCCGCCCGCCCCGCCCGCCGCCGGCCCCGGCGACGCCGACGCCTCGCCCGCTGTCCCCGGGCCGCCCACGGACCTCTCCTGCTCGCCTGCCACGACACCGAACGGGGCATGCCCCTGCACGGCGAACAGGCATTGTTCGAACGCATCACCCTCGAAGGCTTCCAAGCCTGACTCAGCCGGCGCACCATCCTCGCCGAACGCCCCGCCCTCCACAGGAACGGCTTCACCTGCACCAGCCCCGACGGGCCGTGCGCGGCGAGGAGGGCCAGGGACCGGTGGCAGTCCGTAGGCTCGCACGCCCGGGCCTGACGGTCAGCAGAACATCGGGCACGGGCAGACCGGAAGACGAGCCGGAACCCTACGCCCCACCACCGGCACGCGCGTGCGCCCGCGCGCGAGGGGCCGCGGTTGCAGTGGGCCTGGCGCTGACCGATCCCGGCCCCGTGCGGCTGAGGTGACCGCCTCCCGGCGCGACTCGCGAGAACGAGGGACCCCCCTGGTCACGAGCCTTCCGGCCGCCCCTGGGAGGATCTGCGCCATGACGACCGACATCCGCCGCGCCGCGGGAACCAGAACCCTCTTCGATGTCCTGCTTTCGATGTTCGGCATCCGGCGGCTGAGCACGGACAAGGACCTGGCCGACTTTCGGGCAGGCACCACCTTGCAGGTGTTCTGCTCGAGCCCGACGCTGGGCACGGTCAAGATGCTGTCGATCGGCAAGGGGCGCACCGTCCCACACGCGGCGCCCGGCAACCTGTACCTCGCGGCCGACGCGGTGACCTGGCGCAACCAGCGCACCGGCGAGAACGTCGCCCTCCAGGGTCCGTTCCGTCTGTCGCCGTCAGAGCGGAAGACCCCGCACCCGAAGATGGCCCGCCTCGACCTGGTGGCGGGCGACGAGCAGCACGTGATCGTGATACCCAAGGCCGATGTCGCCCTGGTCACGCGGGTACTGGAGGCGGCTGACCGGTAGCGCGCCGGCGAGAAGCCCTGGCCGCAGCCCGGCCTCTCGGCGACCGAGGCCACCCGGCCACCACACACCGCCGGCACCGTCCTGACCGTGAAGAGGGGGAAGCTGGGCATGGGGGTGGTCCTCACTCGGGCAGGGCGTCCAGGGTTCCCCGGGCCACCATGGCCACGTCGCCGCCCACCCGGACGTTGCGCAGGTCGTCGGGGTCTCCCTGCGGGAGAACGGTGAGCCGGCTCGGCCGGCCGGTGAAGCGCCCCTGCCGCAGCACGAACTCCTCCTCGACGGGCACGATGCGGTGCTTGGCCAGGTACGCGCCGACGCAGCCGGCCGCGCTGCCGGTCGCGACGTCCTCCAGGAGGCCGTCATTGTTCCAGTGGCGGCCTTCCAGGGCCTCGACGTCGATCACGTACGCGAACTGCGCGCCGTACCGCGCGACCAGGTCCGCGAAGTCGTTGCGGACGATCCTCGCCTCCGCCAGACCCGCCACCACCGGAACGATGAGATAACGCAGGCCGGTGGAGACGACGTGCAGGGGAAGATCGGCGAGTGCCTGATCGGGCAGGTTCAGGGCCGCGGCGACCTCCGGCCTGTTCTCCGCCGGGACGGTCGCGAGGAACTCCGGTTCTCCCTGGTCCAGTTCCGCGTGGTACCCGGTGGCGGTGCGCCGGGTGGTCACCTCGACGGTTCTGCCGGTCAGGCGGAAGGTCCAGCGCCGCGGGCCGGGGTTGCCGTCGCGCTCGTGCAGGACGGCGGCGGCGCCCAGGACCGGGTGCCCGGCGAAGTCGAGTTCCTCGAAGAGGTCGAACACCCGGGCGGTGACGTCCTGCGTCCCGTCCGCGCCGCTCAGAAAGATCGTCTCGAAATGCCGGAGCTCCTGGGTGATCGCGAGCATCTGCGCGGTGGACAGGCCCGGGTTCTCGGGGAAGACGGCAAGGCTGTTGCCGGTGAACGCCTTGCCGGCGAACACATCGACATGTCGATAGCTCAAGGGCATGTGGTTTCCGGAGTAGTGGCGGCTGGTCACGGCTCGACGCTAGGCGGGACCGACCGTCCGGTCATGGTCCAATCACGCTAAAGTGGCCTACGTGAATCGCGCTGTGCGGCGCGTCCCGGCGTCGCAGTTCCCCCGCCTGCTGGGCGACTGGCGCGTCGGCGAAGGCCCGCTCGCCAAGCGACTGGCCGTTGCCGTGGAAAAGGCCGTCCACGACGGCCGGCTGCCGCTGGGGGTGCAGCTTCCTGCCGAACGTCTCCTCGCCGGCGACACTCCGCCCGATCGGCCGTGGCGCGGCCGCGCATGCAAGTACCCGCATCCACGGTCGCCACGACGTCTGGCGCCGCGTTCGACGAGGCGGTCGTGCCGGCCCTGCGCCTGAAGCTGCCGCACATCCGTCGGGCGATGGCCGAGATCATCCCCACCGCGAAGGCCCGACGCCGGCCCGTCAGTTCGGCCACCACCTCGGGAGAGCCAAACCTTGCCGCCCGGTGCAGGCGGCCATGCCCGGCGGGCCGAAAGAAGGCAGGCCGACGGCCCGGCCCGGCCACGAGGCCACCCCGCTGGACACCCCGAGGTTGACGGCGCATACGATCCGATAACTCTGTGTCAGCCGATCAGTCACCCTATGGTGTCCCCATGTGGCGATCGAAACTCCTCTACTCGGCAGCCATCCTGCTCCTGGGCGCAGCGTCCGTTGCCGTTGCGAGGACGGCTCAGGGCGATGCCGATGAGACCCGCATGGCTCCCACGGTCCTGCTGAGCCGCGAGTACCACGAGAAGCAGCTGAGGCCGGTCGCGGACGAGGTCCACCGGCTGGTCGACACCGGCCGGGTCGACGGCGCCGGCTTCACCTCGATCGTGTTCCACGGCGACGAGCACTACCTCGACCTGTACTGGAAGGGCCCCGTCCCCTCCGGGGTCACCGAGGCCGTCGGTGCCTGGCGCGCACGCACCCGCGAACAGATGCGCCACGACCCCGCCGGCCCGGTGAACCCGGACTACGACGTCCGCTACCGCTCGGCCGGCTACTCGCGTTCCGAGATGGACCAGGCCGTCAACAGGTTCGTCACCGCTGTCGGCAACGACCCCTCGGAGTGGTCGTCGATCTCGCCCACCAACGACGGCAGCGGCCTCCTGCTCACCTACCAGCCGAAGACCACCCGGCGCATCGCGCCGGCCAACGCCCCGGAACGCGACTACGAGACCCGGGCCGGACACCTCGCCGGCGTCCCCGTCCACGCGCAGACCGGCTCCCCCGAAACACCCACCCGGGGCAGCCGTACCAGCGACGCCCCGCCCTGGTACGCCGGAGCCGACCTCGCCCTCGCCGACAACTCCCGCTGCTCCACCGGTGTCCCCGGCCGGGTCGACAACAAGCGCGTGCTGCTCACCGCCGCGCACTGCCAGACCAGTGGGAACGTCTACAACGGGCAGCGCGTCGTCGGGGAGGTCACCGCCTACGACAACGGACTGGACGTCGCCGTCGTCACGACCGACAAGGACACCGCGGCCCGCTTCTACAGCAGCTCCTGGAACAGCAGCGACTCCCGTCCCCTGTACGGTCCGGCGCGTCTGGACCCGGGCCAGTCCGCCTGCTTCAGCGGTGCCATGTCGGGGTTCCACTGTGAGCTGGAGGTCACGCGCGTCGGAGTCCACTCGCCATCCGGCCGCACCAACGCCACCGAGGTCAAGTCCCGCAGCGGGGGCATCGCCGTTGCCCAGGGCGACAGCGGAGGGCCGGCCGTCGCCAACCCGCAGGGCGACTCCATGGCACCGGTCGGCGTCATCATCGCCGGGAACACCGACGCGAAGATCCCGTGCAACGGCACCTCGACCTCGACGACCTGCTTCTCGACCGGCTACTACACACCGCTCGACCCAGTAGTGTCCGCATTCGGGTTCTCAGCGCTGTGAACCTCCCCGCGCCCCTCGGCCCGCCGAGCAGGAACAGCCGACTCCGCTGTACGTCCTCCTCTCCGGCACAGCTGAGCGGCTGTTGTCCTTCCGGGCTTGAGGACTGCGTTCTCGCTGGTCACCTGGTCCGGAACGCGCAGTCGCCCGGGAAAGCGGTGGCGTCGCTCGGGAGCGGGTGGCAGCAGCGGAGCCACGCGCTCCCACAGGTCGTCCGGAACAAGATCAGCACGCTCCCGGACACCCCTGCCGACCAAGATCGCCGAACGCAAGACCTGCGACTCAACTCATTCTGAAACGATCAGTAAGGTGAAGCGACGCGGTTCCGGCCGGTCAGCGGCGGTGGCCGCGCCGGTGCTCGCTGTGGATGAGCTGCTGTGCGGCGAGGTGCCCCGAGCCGCCGCCGAGGCCGGGGCCGGGATGAGTGGAGGCGCCGATCTGCCACAGGCCGGGCACGGGCGTGGCGTGCCTGGGCGCGCCGGGCAGTGGGCGCCACAGCAGGTTCTGGTCGAGTTCGGCGGAGCCGCCGTACGGGTCGCCGGCCACCGCGTTGGGGTTGTAGGAGGCCAGGTCGGTTGGGGTGACGGCATCCCAGGCGAGCACCTTGCCGGGCAGGTCGGGCGCGTGGCGGGCCACGCGTGTCAGGACCCGGCGGACGTAGCCCTCGGTCAGCTCCTTGGTCCAGCCGCCGGTGACGTCCAGTTCGCCCGCCGCGTCGCCGACAGGCTGGTACGGCAATTCCTGGAGCTGAAGCCACAGCACACCACGCGGATGTGTGAGGTCGGCGTTCCAGGGTAGCGGTGGCGGGCTGGGAGCGGCCTGCCGACCGTCTCTGACGAGGTGTGAGATCCGGTTCCGTCATCGACGGCCGTACCCGTCGCCGCCTCGGGAGACCCGAGCGCAGAGGACTATCGTTCTCATTCGGTCCGTCGGCGGGATGACCCCCGCTCCCCGGACGCGGCGAGACCCAGGAAACGGTCCGCCGTCTCGGCTTTCCCGCTCCCGCACCTGGTTCGTCAGGCATTCGCCCACACGCGGCGGAGGCCGGGCCGATGATGTGACTCATCATTCTCGCCGGCTCGCGCGGGGCCGCTGCGACACGCGAGGTTTCCCATGACCTCGCTGCCTCGAAGTGATCGGATCGGGGTATCTAATTGCGGTTTGTCATGATTTGCCATCAAATGTCCTGTCATGCCTGCGACTTGTCGCTCGGGGAAGTGCGGGGCGCTTTGTTGTGAGGAGAGGTGAACCCGCGGATGAGTGCTCGTACGCGTGGACAGGGCGACCTGCCGTGGTACCGGATCAGCCGTCAGCGGCCCGTGGCCGTGTTCAACAGGGCCCTGGCCAGCGGGATGACCCCGGCCGGTGCCGTCGGCGCGTCCGACCTGGCTGGCTCGGGTGAACGACGCGGGGAGCGCGGTGCGGGAGTGGCATCGCTGGGGGGCGCACTGCTGTCCGGTATGGCGCTGCTGGCGGCCACGGCTGCACCGGTGGCCGCTGCGCCGGTGGAGGACGTGCCGGTGCGGGCGCAAGGGGCTGATCCGTCGCAGACCTTCACCTTCACCGGCGGTTCGCAGACCCTGACGGTTCCGGCGGCGGCGGTGGTGACGATCACCGCGGACGGCGCGGGTGGCGCCGACAACACCGGCACCCCCTGTTCCGTCACGGGGACCGGTGGGACGGGGGCAAGGGTGGTGACCACCCTGCCGCAGACCACCGCACCGACGACCTTCACCGTCAACGTCGGCGGCACCGGCGGCAAAGGCTGCAACGGCACCGGCACGGCGGGCGCCGGCGGGTTCAACGGCGGCGCCCCGGGGGGAGGTTTTCCGCTCAGCGGCTTCCATTTCGAAGGTCCGGGCGGGGGCGGGGCCTCCAGCGTCAGCACGGGCGGCTCCCTGCTCGTGGTCGCCGGGGGCGGCGGTGCCTCCGGCGGCACCGGAGCGGGCTCCACGGGTGGCAACGGAGGCAACGGCGGGACAACGCCGGATGCCACCGGCGGTACCGCGGGAAGTGCCACCGGCCCCGGGGCCGCGCCGGGGCAGGGTGGGGGCGGCGGCAGCACCACGACCAGCACCGGGGGTGCCGACGGGGTCTCTGGCAGCGTTGCACTCTGTTCGGTCGCGAACGGCGCGCCGGGGACCGGGTTCTCCGGTGCCACGGTCGGCACCGGCGGCGCCGGGGGCAGGTTCGGCGGCGGCTGCGCCGCCACTGCCGTCGGTGGTGGCGGCGGCGGCGGGGGCGGCTACTTCGGCGGCGGGGGCGGCGGCAGCGCCGCCGTCAACAAGGAGGGCACCTCGGCGGGTGGCGGCGGTGGCGGTGGGGGCAGCAGCTTCGCCACCCCCACGGGTACCGGCACGAGCTATGCACTGTCGACGATCGGGACGGCGAACCACGACGGCCAGGTGATCATCTCCTACACGGTGCCGTCCTTGACCATCACCAAGACCCACACCAAGCACTTCACCCAGGGACGGGACGGCACCTACACCATCACCGTGGGCAACGCCGTCGGGGCCGCCCCGACCGACGGCACCACGGTCACCGTGTACGACACCCTGCCCCCCGGGCTCAGGACCGACAGCATCAGCGGCACGGGATGGATCTGCACCCTGGACATCCTCACCTGCACCCGTAGCGACGTCCTCCCCGCCGGGAGCAGCTACCCTCCCATCACCCTGAAGGTCGACGTCTCCTGCGAGGCCCGCGACGAGGTGACGAACCGCGTCACCGCCCTCGGAGGCGGCGACACCACCAGCCACACCGCCACCGACCCCACCAGGATCAGGCGCCACGAGCACGACGCGCGCTGCGAGCGCCACGACCACTGGTAGCCCAACCGACCTGTGCCCAACGGCGGGGCACGTGCTCATGGACGTGCCCCGCCGTTGGGCACGCGCTGCGGACCCCGGGCGGCGGGTGCCGCAGATCCCGCAGCGGCGACGCGCCCGGGATCCGGGTCGGACCGTGACCACGATGACCTGCGGCTTCTCCTCGAATCGGACGTCCTGCGCAACCGCCTGCCGACATCCGACCAACGCGTTCAACACTTCGCCCGGCAGACCGGGTCCGAGAGCATCACCCGCCTCCGCTCGGGCGAGGGCAGGAGCCTCGCGCCCCTCCCGGGGCACGACAACCCACCTCGGCCCTACGGTGTCCGGCGTTCCACGCCGTCGAGCAGCAGGCCGAGCCCCAGTTCGAACCCGCGGTCGTCGAGGCCCGTCGCGCCGCCGCCGCGGGCGAAGGAGCCGTCCAAGGCGTCCGCGAGCGCCGGGTACTGTGGCCGGTACGCGGCCGGTGCCCGGGTGAAGCCGGCGGTGAAGGTCTCCATCGCGGAGCCGAGTACCAGGTAGTCCAGTGCCGCAGCGACCTCCGCCGCGTCCGCGGGGCCGAGGCCGGCCCGGCCGAGGAGGGCGAGCAGCGCGTCGTAGCCGCGCAGCGCGCTGGCCGCTTCGACGCGGCGGCGGGCGAGCAGGGCGACGGTGTTCGGGTGCCTCAGGAAGACCGCGCGGTAGCCGCGTGCATACGCCGCGAGGCCGGCCCGCCAGTCGGGATCACCCAGCGGTGTGTGGTCGATCTCGTCGTTGACCAGCTCGGAGACCGTGTCGACCAGTGCCTCCTTGCTCTGTACGTGGTTGTAGAGCGACGCCGCCTTGACCCCGAGCCGCTCCGCCAGTGCCCGCATGGTCAGGCCGTCGGGGCCGTCCTCGTCCACCACCTGGAGGGCGGCGAGCGCGATCCGCTCGCGGGTCAGCAATGCCCTGCTCGGTCGGCCCACCGAAAAAATCCCCTCTTCCGCTCTCCGTGTCCGGGAGCTATCGTGCCAGACCAACAGCAGTTGCTAACAAAGTTAGTTTTATCTGGAGGGCGCAGCTCATGGCCGAGAACACCCCAACCGACGCCGACCGGCTGGCCGCGCTCGGCTACCAGCAGGAGCTGCGGCGCAGCCTGACCGTGCTCGGGAACATCTCCATGGGTTTCGCCGTCGTCTCCCCGGTCGTGGGGCTGTACGCCGCCGTGCAGGTCGGCATGAGTGTCGCGGGCGGCGCCTGGGTCTGGGCGCTGCCGCTGTGCCTGCTCGGGCAGTGCCTGGTCGTCGCCGTCTACTCCGAGCTCGCCTCGCAGTGGCCGCTGGCCGGCGGCGCCTACCAGTGGAGCAGACGCCTGACCAGACCGGCCGTCGCCTGGCTGAGCGGCTGGATGTGGCAGTTCGCCGTGATGTTCGGCAACACCACCGTCGCCTACCTCGCCTCACCCTGGCTCTTCGCACTCTTCGGCGCCGTCCCGACGCCCACCGAGCAGGTCCTCGTCTCGGTCGGCTTCATGCTCTGCTGCACCCTGGTCAACGCCTACGGCATCAACCTCCTGCGCTGGTTCGTCAGCCTGGGCATCGCCGCCGAAGCCGTTGCCTCCGTCCTGGTCGGCTTCACCCTGCTGCTGGTCTTCCGGCAGCACGGCTTCTCCCTGCTCACCGACTTCCTCAGTGCGCCCAAGGGGCTGGGCATCAGCGACACCGGCGCCCTGCTCGCCGCCGTGGCCGTCGCCGGCTGGGCCTTCATGGGCTTCGACGCCTGTGTGTCGACCTCCGAGGAGACCAAGGACGCCGCCAGACAGGTCCCCAAGGCGATGTGGTGGTCGCTGCTCAGCGTCGGGCTCGTCGTCATCCTCAACGCGGTCTCCGTCGAGCTCGCCCACCCCGACCCCGCCGACGTCGTCTCGGTCAAGGACCTCGACCCGGTCACCACCGCCGTCACCCACGCCTTCGGCGGCTGGGCCGACAAGCCCTTCGTCCTCGTCGTCCTGATCAGCTTCACCGCCTGCCTGATGGCCTCCCAGGGCGGCGCCGCCCGCGGCCTCTACTCCCTCGCCCGCGACGACGTCTTCCCCTTCTCCCGTCACGTCCGCAAGGTCAACCGGCACAAGGCGCCGATCGGCGGCCTCGTCGCCGCCACGGTGGTCAGCTGCGCCGCCCTGCCGCTCGGCCTGAACACCTCGGCCATCGGCAGCCTGATCACCTTCGGCAGCGCCGCCATCTTCGTGCCGTTCTTCCTGCTCACCCTCGTCGCCCTCGCCGCCCGCCTGCGCCGCACCTGGAAGCCGGCCGGAGCGGTCGACTACGGACGCCTCGGCACCCCGCTCAACGTCCTCGCGGTGCTGTGGACCGGCTTCGAACTGGTCAACATCTGCTGGCCGCGCACCATCCTCGCGCCGGCCGGAGCACCCTGGTACCAGATCTGGGCAGCACCGCTCGGCGTCGGCACCGTCACCCTCACCGGTCTCGCCTACCTGCTCGCGCGCCGCCCCGACCGCCGCATGCCCGACGCCGACCAGGACCACCCGCACACCGACGAACTCGCCCCCGCCGTCCTGTAGCCGGCGTCGGCCCGGCCGGCACCGCACGGCCGACCCACGTGAAGCCGCGTCCCCGCCCCGGGCGGGGTCGACTCCCACCAGCGGCCCAGCGCCGCACCTTCGAGGCCGAACGCCTCGGACCGTTCGACCGAACCACCCTGGAGGCACCCGCATGACACGCGCATTCGACGTCGTCGAGACAGGTATCGCCGACCTGCGCGCGGCGCTGGAGAAGGGCGAGACCACCGCCGTCGGCCTGCTCGACGCCTACCTCGCCCGGATCGACGCCTACGACCGGCCCGGCACCACCACGGCGCTCAACTCGCTCGTCGTGATGAATCCGGACGCCCGCGCCGACGCCGAGGCCTCCGACGCCCGCCGCGCCCGCGGCGAGACCCTCGGCCCCCTCGACGGTATCCCCTACACCGCCAAGGACAGCTACCTCGCCAAGGGACTGACCGCCGCCGCCGGTTCGCCGGCCTTCGAACACCTGGTCGCCCAGCGCGACGCCTTCGCCGTCGAGCGGCTGCGCGCCGCCGGCGCCGTGCTCATCGGCCTGACCAACATGCCGCCGATGGCGAACGGCGGCATGCAGCGCGGCGTCTACGGCCGCGCCGAAAGCCCCTACAGCGCCGACTGGCTCACCAGCGCCTACGGCTCCGGCTCCTCGAACGGCTCGGGCACCGCCACGGCGGCCTCGTTCGGCGCGTTCGGCCTCGGCGAGGAGACCTGGTCCTCGGGCCGGGCGCCCGCCTCGAACAACGCCCTGTGCGCCTACACCCCCAGCCGCGGCGTGATCTCGGTGCGCGGCAACTGGCCGCTCGTACCGACCATGGACGTCGTGGTCCCTCACACCCGCACCATGGCCGACCTCCTCGAACTGCTCGACGTCATCGTCGCCGACGACCCGGACACCCGCGGCGATCTGTGGCGCTCCCAGCCCTGGGTTCGGCTGCCCGCACCGTCCCGGGTCCGTCCGGCCTCCTACCCGGCGCTGGCCCCCGCGGACGCGGCGGCGGCGCGCGCAACGCTCGCCGGCAAGCGCGTCGGCGTGCCCAGGATGTACATCAACGGCGACCCCGACGCCGGGACCAACCCCGACGGCGGCATCGGTGGCCAGACCGGGCAGCGGATCGACACGCGCGCCTCGGTCATCGCCCTGTGGCAGGCCGCCCGCCGCGATCTGGAGGCCGCCGGCGCCGAGGTCGTCGAGGTCGACTTCCCCGTGGTGACCAACTACGAGTCCGACCGCCCCGGCGCACCGTCCCTCCTCACCCGAGGCCTCGTCAGCCGCGACTTCCTCACCCGCGAGATCCTCGACCTGTCGGCCTGGGCCTGGGACGACTTCCTGCGCACCAACGCGGACCCCGCACTGGCGACCCTCTCCGACGTCGACGGCGCACGCATCTGGCCCAAGCACCCCGGCGAACTGCCGGACCGCTACACCGGCTTCGACGACGTGATCGCCGACTACCCGCGGCTCGTGCGCGACCGTCCGTACGCGTCGGTCACCGAGATCCCGCACCTCGAACAGGGACTGCGCGGCCTGGAGGAGACCCGCAGGATCGACCTGGAGACGTGGATGGACGGACTCGGCCTGGACGCCGTGGTCTTCCCTGCGGTCGCCGACGTCGGCCCTGCGGACATGGACGTGAACGAGTCCTCCGCCGACCTCGGCTGGCGCAACGGCGTGTGGGTCGCGAACGGCAACCTCGTACCGCGCCACCTCGGAATTCCCACAGTGACCGTCCCGATGGGCACCATGACCGACACCGGCATGCCGGTCGGGCTGACCTTCGCCGGCCGCTCCTACGACGACAACACCCTGCTCCGGCTCGCCGCCGCCTTCGAGACGACCGGGCAACGCCGCACGGAACCGCCGCGCACCCCGCGCCTTCCAGTCGACTGACGGACCGCCAGGGGGCCCAAGGGATCGCGGGTTCACCACCCGCGCTTCCGACCCCGACGACACCTGATGACCGCATCCGGCTACCGCACCGCGATGGCACCGCCCACGGATCGTGGGACACCCGCCCAGGGCCGGGCCGCCGGGCACCGTTGCGTGTGTTGCCCGTTCACCGAGGCCGGTGGCCCGTACGGTGGTTCCCTCAAGCGCGCCCCATCCCCACCGCTACGGCCGATGGCGCCCGCACGCCGCGGCCCGGCGGCCAACTCCCCTGCGGGCAGGATGAGTCACGGAGGTGGAGTCGTGGAGCAGTGGGCCAGACGCGAGGACGAACGGCTGCTCACCGGCCGGGGCCGCTTCGTCGCCGACATCGAGGTACCGGGCTGCCTGGATGCGGCGTTCGTACGCAGCGGCGCGGCCCACGGCGTGCTGCGCGGGGTGGACTGCGCCGCCGCCCGCGAGGTGCCGGGGGTGGTGGGGGCCTGGTCCGGCGCGGATCTATCGGAGCCGGCACCGCCCGGGACGGCGTCCTCCGGCTCTCAGGGGCTTCCGGCAGTGCCGTACACGTTGCTGGCCGGGCTCTCCACGGAGGAGGCCGTGGCCGGCCGGGAGTGGCCGGCGCTGGCCAGGGACCGGGTGCGGTACGCGGGCGAGGCCGTGGCGGTGGTGCTGGGCGAGGACCGTTACCGGGCCGAGGACGGGGCGGCGGCGGTGTCCGTCCGGATCGACCCGCTGCCCGCGGTGGTCACCGCGGGCGCCGCGGCTACGGACTCGGTCCGGCTGTTCGACGCTCTGAGCAACACCGCCTTCCGTGGGGAGGCCGGGAAGCCGATCGACGCTTCGGTGTGGCAGCGGGCCGCGGCGGTGGTGGAGGGCCGCTACCGCCAGCAGCTCCTGCTGCCCTCCCCGATGGAGTGCCGGACGATCCTCGCCGTGCCCGAGGACGGCCGGCTGACGGTGTGGTCGGGGCACCAGATGCCCCACCGGCTGCGGCGCGAGCTGGCGGCGCTGCTGGGGTGGCCACTTGACCGGGTGCGCGTGGTGGTCCCGGACACCGGCGGGGCGTTCGGGTCGAAGAGCGCGGCGTTCCCGGAGTTCGTCGTCGTCGCCCACCTGGCGGTGCGGCTGGGCCGGCCGGTGCGGTGGATCGAGGACCGGCTGGAGTCGATGACGGCCGCCACCCGGGGCCGGGGGCAGGACCAGCGGGTGCGGCTCGCCGCCGATGCCGACGGACGGCTGCTCGCCTACGAGTTGGAGGTCGACGCCGACGTGGGCGCCTACCCCCACCTCGGCGCCGGGCTGCCGATGCAGACCGCCTGGATGGCCACCGGCCCGTACGCGACCCCGCAGGTGCACGCGACCGTCCGCTCGGTGCTGACCAACACCATGGTGACGTACCCGTACCGCGGCGCCGGCCGGCCGGAGGCGGCGATCGCGCTGGAGCGGGCCATGGATCTGCTGGCCCGTGAACTCGACATCGACCCGGCCGAATTGCGGCGGCGCAACTTCATCCCGCCGGACCGCTTCCCGTACCCGACGCCCACCGGCCGGTGCTACGACAGCGGGAACTACGCCGCCGCGCTGGACCTGGCGCTGGAGACCCTGGACTACCCCGGGTGGCGGGCCGAGCAGGCCCGGCGCCGAACGGATCCCAACGCGCTGCCGCTGGGCATCGGCCTGTCCTGCTACGTGGAACGCTCCGGCGGGGAGCCCGGCGGGCTGCACGAGTTCGGCGGCGTCGAGGCCACGGCGGACGGCGCGGTCGTCGTCCGGTGCGGCGCGGCCTGCGCCGGCCAGGGGCACGAGACGGTCTTCCCCGCGCTGGTGGCCGAGTCCCTGGGCGTGGACGCGAGCCGGGTCCGGCTGGTCGAGGGGGACACCGGCGAGCAGCCCGAGGGCCTGGGCTCCTTCGCCAGCCGCTCCGCCCAGGTGGCCGGCGCGATGCTGCGGCACACCTCTCAGCTACTGGTCGACGAGGCGCGGGAGCGGGCCGCGCGGCTGTGGAACGTTCCCGCCGAGGCCGTGGGCTGGTCCGACGGCGCCGCACAGCTCGCCCGTGGCGGCTCGCAGACGATCGGACTGGCCGAGCTGGTGCGGGCCACCGGGCCGCTGCGGGTGGACGACCGGTGCGAAACGAGCATGGCCTTTCCCTTCGGCGCCCACGCGGTGGTGGCCGAGGTCGATCCGGAGCTGGGCACCGTACGACTGCTCCGGGTGGTGGCCGTGGACGACTGCGGAGTGCAGCTCAACCCGGTGATCGTGCGCGGGCAGGCCTTCGGGTCGGCGGTGCAGGGCATCGGCCAGGCCCTGTACGAGGGGATCCCCTACCGGGACGACGGCGTACCACTGTTGGCCTCCGGGCTGCTGGACTACCTGCTACCGACCTTCACCGAAGTGCCGTCCATCGAGGTCAGGGACACCTGCACCCCGGGCCCGGGCACGCCACTGGGCGCCAAGGGGGCGGGTGAGTCGGGCTGCATCGGCACTCCGGCCGCGGTCGTCAACGCCGTGGTCGACGCGCTGCGGATCGCCGACCCCGACCTGTTGCAGATGCCGCTGACCCCGGATGTGGTGTGGCGGGCGGCCCGTGCCCCGAAGCTCACGCAGGCGCCCCGATGAAGCCCGCCTCCTTCGACTACGCCGTACCGCGCACGGTGCCCGAGGCCGTCGAGCTGCTCGCCTCCGCCGACGGGACGGCCCAGGTGCTCGCCGGCGGGCAGAGCCTGATCCTCGACATGCGGCTGCAGCGCGTGCACCCCGGGCTGGTGGTCGACATCAACCGCGTCGCCGGGCTCGGCCGGATCGACACGGACGGCCGCACCCTGCGGGTGGGCGCCCTGGTGCGGCACCGCGCGTTCGAAGCGGCGCAGTCCGTCCCGGGCCCGCTCGGCGCGCTGTTCGCCCGCGCGGTGGTCCACATCGCCCACCCGCCCATCCGCACCCGCGGCACGATGGCGGGCAGCTTCGCCTGGGCGCATCCCGCCTCCGAGTGGTGCGCCGTGGGCACCGCCCTGGACGCCGGCATCGAGCTGCACGGCCCGCTGGGCACGCGCAGCGTCGCGGCCCGGGACTACTTCCGGGGGCCGCACCTGACCGCGCGCCGCCCGGACGAACTGCTCACCGCGGTGACCTTCCCGCTGCTCGGCGAGGACACCGGGGTCGGCTTCACCGAGCACCGCCGTACGCACTTCTGCTTCGCCCAAGTCGCGGTCGCCGCCGCCCTGACGGTGCGGGACGGAGTGGTCGCCGAGGCCCGCATCGGTCTGGCCAACTGCGCCGACCGGCCGCTGCGGGCCCGCGCGGCGGAGCAGGCGCTGATCGGCGCCGAGGTCCGGGCACCCGCCGACGGACACCGGCTGCCCGACGGACACCCGTTCACCCGGGCCGGCCGGATCGCCGCCGAGCAGGACGCCGCCCCCGTGCCGGAGCCGTACGCCGACGTCGAGTACAAGCGGCACGCCATCGCGGTCCTGGTCGCCAGGACGCTGCACCAGGCGGCGCGGGACCTGCGATCCCGCCGCACCGAGCCGGACGGAGACCGCGCGTGAGGATCACCCTGACCGTCAACGGCGAGGCGTACGAACTCGACGTGGAGCCCCGCCGCATCCTCGCCGACGTGCTGCGGGAGGACTGCCGGCTGACCGGCACCCACCTGGGCTGCGAGCACGGCGTCTGCGGGGCGTGCACGGTGCTGGTGGACGGCGAGGCGGTCCGTTCCTGCCTCGTGTTCGCCGTGCAGTGCGACGGGAGCCCGGTGCGCACCGTGGAGGGCCTCGCCGGGCCCGGCGGCGAGCCCCACCCCCTCCAGCGCGCGTTCTCCGCCGAACACGCCCTGCAGTGCGGCTTCTGCACGCCGGGGTTCCTCATGGTGGCCGCCGGCGCCCTGGCGGCCGACCCCGCTCTCGCCGACTCCCCCGAGCGGGTCGACGCCCTGGTCGGTTCCAACCTCTGCCGGTGCACCGGCTACGAACCCATCCGCCGCGCGATCCTGCGGGCCGCCCGCGAGCAGGACGCGCCGCGCCCGCACGACGCGCGGGGCCCGCGGTGACGGCCGTCCGCTCACGGCCCCTCCCGGGTCCGGTCGTCGGCACCGGCGGCCGCCTCCGGACCGTCGAGGCCCAACCTGCGCCCGAGGCTGACTCCTTGACGGTGGATGGCGGTGCCCTCCGCGAGGCGGAGCCGCTCCCATGCCTGCAGGACGGTGTCCGCGGACGGCGCCTGCCGCAGGGCCTGGAAGAGGGCGATGGCGTCACCGGCAGCCTTCTCCGTGCTGGCGGCGGTGTGGGGCCGGACCACGAAGGCGGCGTCCCCGGTCAGCAGGATCCGGTGGTTGCGCATCCTGGTGGCGCGCGCGTCGAGGATCGCCTGCAGGAAGGGCTCCGCGGTGTGTTCCACCAGTTGGCACAGGGGCGGCGGCAGCGTCGAGCGCGCGCGGGCCAGGAGGTCGGTGTGGACCTGGGGTGCGAGCAGTCCCGGCGGCAGTGACAGCCCGTGGCGGGTGCCGTTCCGGTCAGTGGTGATGCGGGCGAGTTCGGGCCGGTCCGCCCGCGTGTACCAGACCCAGTTCATCCGGCGGCGGCCCGTCGCGGTCGTGCCGAAGTCGCCCGGGATGAAGTAGCAGAGGAACTGGCTGCGGTCCCCGTCCCAGAAGCTGAACCGGTCGTCGAAGCGCGCCGCCAGTTCCCGGGGGAGGTCGGCTTCGTCCACGACGCCGCGGTAGGCGACGTAGCCGGCGTAGCGCGGCGCACCGTCCGGTGTGACGAGTCCGCGGTACCGGGAGGCGGATCCGTCCGCGATGATCGCCAGGTCGACCGCCCGGGCCGCCCCGCCGACGTGGACGGTGGCCCCTGCGGGGCCGGGTGCGAGGGCGGTCACCGGCTGCCCGTCGTGGTAGCGCTCGGCGGGCAGCACGTCCCGTAGGGCCTGGTAGATCGTTCCCCAGGAGATCATCCGCTGCCGCATGGGCATGATCCGCACGTTCCCGTCGCCGGTGAAGAACTGCCGGTGGGTGACGGGGACGCTGACCTGGTCCGGATCGACGCCGCAGAACTCGCGCAGGAACCAAGCGACGCCCGGTTGCAGCACGATGCCGGCGCCGCGGTCGTCGGGGCGGCCCGTGGAGCGTTCCCAGACGTCCACGTCCAGGCCGAGCCCGGTGAGCGCGACGGCATGGAACAGGCCTGCGAGCGACCCGCCGACGATGCCGGCCGAGGTGATGTCGGGTGTTGCAGTCATCGTGAGCACGTCCCTTCCTCGCACACGGCTCCGGCCTGCGGCCGGCCCGTCTGCTCTTCCAGGGCTTCGGTGAGCCGCTCGACGTCGACCGCGCCGTTGATCGCACGCCCGCCCAGGACGAACAGCGGCACACCGCGCAGCCCCAGCCGCTCGGCGAGCTCCTCGTCCTCACGCACGGCCCTCTCCGGTACCGGGTCGTCCAGCCGCTGCGCCACGCCGGGGGCGAGGCCTTCGTCCTCGCCCAGCCGGGCCAGCACGGCCGGGTCGCCGATGTCCTGCCCCTCGGCGAAGTAGGCGGCGAACAACCGGTCCGCCATGGCCGCGCCCAGCCCCGTCTCGCGCTGCGCCAGGGCGATCAGGCGGTGTCCGGCCCGGGTGTTCGGTGTCCTGGTGATCTTCTCGTAGTCGAAGGCGATGCCGTCGCCTCGGCCGGCCAGGACCGTGCCGTGGTCGAGTTGCCGCGACCGTTCCCAGCTGCCGAACTTCGTGCTCCGGTAGGTGTGCCGGTCCATCCCCGCCAGGGGCATGGCCGGGTTCAGCTCGAACGCGCGGTGACGGATCCGGAACTCGGCGCCGGTGCGTCCTTCGACGGTGTCGACCGCCTGCTTCAAGCGGCGTCCGCCGATGTAGCACCAGGGGCAGATCAGATCGCTGAACACGTCGATCGTGAACATGGTCCCTCCTCTTCCCTCCTCATCGAACCGACTAGTCTGTTCGATCCGAACGGCAATCGAGCCGAACCCATTCCCACGCCCTCGGAGGCGCCGATGACCAGCCCTGAAGCGACCCGCACCAAGATCGTCGAGGCCGCCGCCGATCTGTTCACCCGCTGCGGAGTCCGTGCGGTGGGGATCAACGAGATCTGGCGTGCGGCGGAGGTCGCCAAGTCGACGCTCTACCAGCACTTCCGGTCGAAGGACGAGCTGGTGGAGGCGGTCCTGCGCCGGCGCAACGACGCGTGGTGCGCGCGACTGCGCGCGCTCGCCGAGAGCCGCGACGCACCGGCCGACCGGCTCCTCGCCATCCTCGACCTGCTCGGCGAGGAGTTCGCCGATCCCGCCTATCGGGGCAACGACCTGGTGAACGTCGCCGCCGAGTACCCCGACCCCGGCCACCCCGTGCGGGTGGCCATCCGGGACCACAAGCGGGAGATCCTCCGCTACCTCACCGGCCTCGCCACCGCCGCGGGAGCCCAGGCCCCGGAGCGGGCCGCCGCCCTGGTGCTCATGCTCGCCGACGGGGCCGTCTGCGCCCGGGTCAGCCTCGGTGACGCCGACGCCGCCCGCACCGCGCGCACGGCAGCGGCACGACTGCTGCCGGCCGGCCCGTCGAGCGCCGCCACCCCCTGACGCGGGAGCAGGCGCGGGAGAGGGCCGCCGGGACGGGCAACGGCTCCCACCGGACGCCAAGCGGTCCGATCGGCATGTCGGTGACGGACGTTCCGTGCACACGGCCAGGCAGAAGCGGGCGGACGCACCGGCCTGGCCGGCCTTCCACCGCGACAGCATCCGCCGGTACGCCGCGCCGACCACCCGGCTGGCGGCGGCGGTGTCCCGCTGGGAGCCCGGGCGACCGGCGCCGTTCGAGAAGCCGAAGGCGCCGGGCGGGCGGCGGGATCCGCTGCCCGCCCGGTGGGGCCGCCGGTGTTCCCGGATCAGGCGAAGTGCCGAATGGTGGCCGGTTCGGCGGGCTCGTACGGGTGCCACCGGTCCGCGGCGGGCCGGCCCGTGGCGGCGAACACCGCCACCGCACGGGAGAACTCCCGGCCGAGGGCACGGACGGCGTCGGTGGCCTCGCCGAGCATGGGGCTGTCCGGGTAGGCGTCGAAGGTGTCGAAGAAGAAGGGGAGTTCGACGCAGTGCGTGGCACCCAGCCGGGCCGGGTCCGGAGCCGGGGTGTGGTCGAACCGGTAGACGTAGGTGGGGTGGCCGGCCGTGGCGTGGCGGTCGGCGACGGCGAGGGTCCCGTCGCGGAACAGCGCCCCGGTGCCGATCCCGGTGAGGACCTCGCCCGACGTCGCGCCCGGCGTCCTGGCGGCGGCGTCGGCGAACCGCCCTGCGCCGCCCTCGACCAGTGCCGCCGCGATCGAGCGGGCCTGCTCGGCGGTGGCGGACCGGATGGACGGGTCGAACGCGAAGAACGCCGTCATCTCGTCCCTGGTGGTCCCGGTCAGCAACTGCTTGCCGTCCAGGCGCCCGTCCGCCAGGGCCTGCTGCCAGGTCGCCGGCATGCCGAAGGAGCCGAGGACGGGGTACATCGGCGGAGCGACGCTGCCCGGGCGGGAGACGTCCCGCGCGAGCTGCCGGTAGGCGGCGAGCAGGTGCTCGGCCGGGACGGTGCGCAGCGCGGCCAGCGGGTCGGGGCCGCGGTCCAGGCCGAGGATCCCGAGGAAGCGGCGGGCGTGGTCGGCCGCCTCCGCCGGGTCCTGCGGCGGGAGCCCCAAGGGGCCGCTCTGGGCGATGACCCGCTCGATCCACGGACCCGTGTCCGGTGAGAGGGCGAGGTGGAAGGCCGAGAACGCGCCGGCGGACTGGCCGCCGACGGTGAGGAGTTCCGGGTCCCCTCCGAAGGCGGCGATGTTGCTCCTCACCCAGCCGAGGACGGCGGCCTGGTCCCGCACCCCCAGGTTGTCGACGCCGAGCTCCGGGAGGTGGAGGTATCCGAGGGGGCCGAGTCGGTAGTTGGCGGTGACGACGACGAGGTCCCCGGCGGCGGCGAGGTTGCGGCCGTCGTACCAGTCCCAGCCGCCGGATCCGCTGGTGAATCCGCCGCCGTGGAACCAGACCAGGACCGGGCGGCTGCGCACGGCGCGACCGTCGGCCGACAGGCCGGGCGACCACACGTTGACGGTGAGGCAGCCGTCCTCGTCCCAGTCGGGGGCGCGCCGTCCCATCACCGCTTCGAGCCGGGAGGGCTCCTGGGGCACGGACGGCCCCGGGCGGGCCGCGTCCCGAACGCCCGACCAGCCCGGGTGCGGCCCGGGGGCGGCGAAGCGCCTCTCCCCCACCGGGGAGGCCGCGTACGGAATGCCGCGGAACGCGGCGACGCCGTCCTCGACGGTGCCCCGCACGCTCCCCGACCCGGTCACGACGACGGGGCGTTCCATCACGGTCATCGATGTCACCTTCCTTGCCCGACTGCGGGTTTCCTTGTCCGACTGCGCTGCCTCCGTTCTACGGTCGGACGGCGAGAACCGGCGGGTCATCGCCCATCGGCTTCGCGAAGTGCGCCATGCAACCCACGATCCCGGTGGAAGTGAGACACATGAGAGAGTCACTGGACGACACGGAACGGCGGATCGCCGCGGTGCTGCTGGCGTCGCCGCGGGCCTCGTGGCGAACGGTCGCCCGCGTCCTCGGCGTCTCCGAACGCACCGTCGTGCGCCGCGCGGCACCGCTCCTGCACGACGGCACCCTGCGGCCCACGGCGGTCCGCAATCCCGCCCGCTTTCCCCGGCTCATCCCGATGGCGTTGCGCGTCCGGTGCCGCCCCAGCCGCACCAGGGCCATCGCCACGAGCCTCGCAAGGCGCGCCGACACCGTGTGGGTCGACGTCCTCGGCGGCGGCGACGAGATCTGTGCCGTGCTCTTCCTCGACGGCCCCCGGGCCAGGACCTCACTGCTGCTGCGGGACCTGCCCGCCACCACCGACGTCCGCTCCTGGCACGCCTACGACCTGATGAGGATGTTCCCGGCCGGATTCGTCTGGAGCGCGGGGCTGCTGACGGCGGACCAGTTCGACGCCCTGGCCCCCTACTCGCGGCAGCCGGCGGCCGCTCCGGCGCCGCAGCCCCTCGACGACGCGCTCATCGACCGGCTGGCCGTGAACGCCCGGGCCGGCTACAACCGGCTGGCCGACCGGCTGGGATCCGCGCCGTCGACGGTGCGCCGCCGGCTGGACCAGCTCCTCGCCGCCCACCTGGTACGTCTGGCCTGCGAAGTGGACCTCAGACTGCTCGGCATCGGAAGCGAGGCGCTGCTGTGGATCACCGCCGGTCCGGGCAGCCTGGAGGCGACCGCGCACGAGCTGAGCCGGCATCCGCAGGTGCGCTTCGCCGCCGCGACCACCGGCACCGCGAACCTCCTGGTCGCCGTCGCCGCCGAGGACCTGGGCGGGCTGTACGCCTTCCTCACCGAGACCGTCGGCTCGCTCGACGACGTCCGCGGCCTGGAGGTGACCCCGATCCTCACCTCGGTCAAGAGGACCGGTCTGCTGCGCCCGTTCGAAGCCTGACGGCCCGCACCCAGCGCCTGGTCATGTTCCGGATCGGCGACGACGGCTCCGCCTACTACAGCTTCCTCCTGGACCGGAACTCCAACCGGTGGACCGGCTGGAGCAGGGTTCCCGGCATCCTGCACCTCACCGGCACGATCTCGGCGACCTACTCCACCGAGGGCATCCAGCTGGGAACCGAGGTCAACGGCTGGCTCTACACCCAGCAGATGGACCTCCGGCCCGGCCGGCCACGTTTCCGGCCCGACTGGGAGGTCCAGCACTTCCAAGGCCGGGACATCGGGCTCTCCAACACCTTCACCTTCACCGCCGGGGAACAGGAGTTCTACGCCTCCCGGGGCCTGACCAACACGGTCAACATCGCCCGCACCCGCCCGGGCGACGGCAGGAATGCCCGGTACACCGAACTGCCCGGCGGCGGCCGGTGCGAGTCGCTCGCGATCGGCCGCGGCGGCGACCCCGGGCACCTCGCCACCAGCCCCTTCGACCCGGGCTACGCCGCCCAGCAGAACATGGCGATCGGCTGCATCAGCCCCAACGACCACCAGCTCTACCTCAACCGCTCCACCGACGGCGGCAACACCTGGTCCGGCTGGGCCCACAGCTCCGGCGGCCCCTCCCCCTCCGCTGCCGCGCCCGAGATCCACGGCTTCCCCGGCGGCGAGGTCTTCGCCGTGCTCTCGTGGGGCAGCGACACCGCGCCCTTCAAGCGCCACATGATCGTGATGAAGCGCGTCATGTGACACCTGCTCAGGGCCGGGTTCGGCCTTGTCCGTGAATCGTGAGAACGCGTGTTGCTCAGCGGCGAGAGCCCCGGTCACCCCGGGGGTGATGCCGCCGAGTCCTGAGAGCGCGGTGGCGCTTGCCTGGGGCCTTTGGTCGTGCCGCGCGCGACGGGGAGGCCGGGGTGACGCCGAAATCGAAGGTCGAGACGCGTGCGGCGATCCGCCGGGACACCGGACCGGCATGTTCGATCGACGAGGCTCAGGGCACCGGCTTCGCAATCCGGCAGCGCCGGCGCCGCCGGCGCAATAGGAAGGCCAGCCTTGCAATATCAGACTTCGAAGGCTAGCCTTCCAATCATGGATGCTCGTGATGCCCTGAACCGTTCCACCGCCATCGCGGTCCGGGTGGCGCTGGGGATGCTCAAGCGACGCGCCCGCGAGGCCGTGGCCGACGGGCAGTTGACGACCCCGGAGTTGTCCGCGCTGGCACAGATCGATCGCAGCGGCCCGAGCACTGTCGCCGATCTCGCCCGTCAACAGCAGATCACCCCGCAGGCGATGGGCTCCACCGTCGCGTCGCTGGAGAAGCACGGGCTGGTAACGCGGTCCCCGGACCCCGACGACCGGCGGCGATCACTGCTGACGGTGAGCGTCGCGGGCAGCGACGCCCTCCACACCGGCCGCACCGCGGTATCCGACCGCATGGCCGTCACGCTCGGCGAGTCGTTCACCGACGACGAGGTCGCCACTCTGGCCGCTGCGGCGCCACTGCTGGAACGCCTGGCCCAGCGCCTCTGACCCTTGATCCGAACCAGCCTCCATGGCCGGCGTGCGAAGCCGATGACGTGCAGCCTCGACCGCACCCGAGGAGGTGCACATGTCCTCGACCGAAGAGCACTCCGCGACTTCTCCCACGTACGGTGGCCGCCCGTTTTCCTGGCGTTTCACCGCCCCCTGTTCGCCGGTTCGGCCCTCAATCCGATCAACCGCCCACTCATCGCGACGGCGCTGCTGCCGATCGCCGACGACTTGGGCGTCCACACCGGCCGGACCGCTGCCCTTGTGGCCGCCCTCTACCTGGCGAGCACGACCGCCCAGCCCACCACGGGCAAGGCCGCCGAGGTGTTCGGGCCCCGACGGGTCTTCATGTCCGGCATCGCCTCGCCATCGGCTTCTCAACCGCCGGCAGCCAGACCCCGCTCACCCAGCATGCACCCGCCGATCAGCTGGGCACCGCGTCCGGGCTGCTGCGCACCTTCGGGTACGTCGGCTCCATCGGCGCCAGCGCCGTCACCGGCTTGGTCTTCCATCACGACGTCACCAATCACGGCGTCCACCAGATCGGCTGGATCATGACGGCCGTCAGCCTCGTCCTGGCGGCACTCACACCCGCCGACCGCACCCTGCGGCCCGCCCGGCACCGACCGCTCAACACCACCAACTGATCAAGGAGATATCCATGCCCATCACCACGATCGACCCCAACACAGCCCTCATCGTCGTCGATCTCCAGGCCGCCGCCCGCCACATGCCGACGGTTCACCCGTTCGACGCCGTCCTGGCCAACGCGGTCAAGCTCGCCGACGCATTCCGCGCCAAGCAGCTCCCCGTCGTGCTCGTCAACGTCGCCGGCGGTGCCCCGGGCCGCACCGAGCACGACTTCGGGGCCTCGGACCTCCCCGACGGCTGGACGGACCTCCTCCCGGAACTCAACCAGCAGCCCGGCGACAGGACCGTCACCAAGTACACCTGGGGCGCGTTCCACAACACCGACCTGGCAGAACACCTCCAGGAACTCGGCGTCACCCAGGTCGTCGTCTGTGGACTCTCCACCGCCATCGGTGTCGAGTCCACCGCCCGACAGGCCCACGAGCACGGCTTCCACGTGGCGCTGCCCCTCGACGCCATGACCGACCTCGACGCCGCCACGCACGAGAACTCGGCCACGTTGATCTTCCCCCGCCTCGGCGAGACGGGGGCCACCGCCGAGGTCCTCGCCCACATCGGCGCCTGACCCCCTCCGCCGTCGCGGCCGCGACCCTGGCCGCCGCCACCGTCGCCCCGACCACCCCGCCGATCGGCGCGTGCGAGGAACCGGAGGGGATCCCGAGGAACCACGTGGCCAGGTTCCCCAGGATGCTGCCGGTCAGGCCGGCAGCACACCGCGGTCAGGGCCACCTCCCCACTGGTGGGCGGGATGGTCCGTACCGTCGGAGCGACGGTCGTTCGGGAACCTCATCCTCGGTGTCGGTGGACTCCCGGACGGTCTCGGCTGCTTTCCGCCCTGAGCGAGGCCCGGCGGCTGCTCAGCGGCGGGGGCGGCCCCCGATGGCCGTGGCATCGGATCCGCTGCCCTCGTCGCCGTCCCGCTCCCCGGACGGCGGTGCCCAGTTGCCACGCCTCGATGTCGCGGTAGCGGATGGGGCCGGGGCCGGTGTTGCTGCCGACGAGGTGGAGGTGTAGGGCCACGAAGATGCGCAGGGTCGGGGGGGTCGGGGTGTTCGTCCACCGGGGGTACCCCGGGTGGGGCGGCCGCCCGGGGTGCGGGGCGGTGGCGGGTCGGCATCGCAGTCTGCTGATCGGTCAGCTGGGACGGGGCGGGTGGGGCCTGCTGCGGCACCGGTCAGGGCAGCAGCTGGGCGGGGACGTCGGTGGCCCGGGTGAACACCGAGACCGGGTACTGGGTGTCGCAGTACTTGTTCCCGGTGGAGACCACGCCGATCACCACCCCACCGACCACCAGCGGCCCGCCCGAGTCCCCCTTGCAGACGCTGTCCGTCGTGCCGGCCCGCGGCAGACCGCAGACCTTGAACAGCGGCGAGTCGCCGGGCGAGGTGTACGGGTCGCAGGAGGCCGGCGGAGCCAGCGTCAGCGCCGCCTGCTTGAGGTGGGTGCCGGGCCCGTCCGAGCCGGTGCGCCCGAACCCCAGCAGCGTGGCCGTGCGGCCGTACCGGTAGAGCGCCGCGTCTGCCTGCCGCGCCACCCGGACCGGAGTCTGCGGCAGCGGGCGGTCCAGGGTGAGGACGGCGGAGTCGTGGTCCAGGCCGGGGGTGTAGCGCGGGTCCACCCGGTAGCTCTTCACCCGGCGCACCTGGCCGCCGGAGCCGGTCAGGTCGGTCCGTCCGGCGATCACCCGCAGCGAGCCCGGATCGTCCGCCTCGGCGACGCAGTGGCCCGCGGTGAGCACCTTGGTCGGCGCGATCAGCGCGCCGGTGCACCACTGCTCGCCCGCGGCGGTCTCCAGGGCCACGACGAACGGGTGGGACGCGGTCGTGGTGTCCGATCCGCCGTGGACGGCGGCGGCCGGGGCTGCCCCGGCGGCCAGCAGGCCGGCGGCCGCCAGGAGGACAAGGACCGGGCGTCGGTTCGGGGTGCGCATGGCAGGGTTTCCTTCCGGGGTCGGGTGGTACGCGGTGGGGCGCTCGCCGCGGTGGGCGCGCTCGACGGTCGAGCGGCCTGCGGCTCGGTGCCGGTCACCGCCGGACCGAAGACTGTCCCGGAATCCGTCCCGCCCGCCAGCACTGCCCGGCGATACGGGACGCTGGAACGGCGGCACGTGCCGTGAGCTGCGCGTTCGACGCTCCCTGGAACGCCGCAGCGGGACGGCGCAGCCCCTGGAACGGGTGTGGAGCCGAGCGCTCGGCAAGGCTGCCGCACCTCGGGATTCGTCCTGGTCGCCACGGCGGCGGACAGCCGAACGGCACACCCGCCCGGTGCCCGGTCCTGCCGGAATGCCGCCGGTACTCCATGACCGTCCGTGAGCCCTACGACGTGTGGGGCGGGCTGACCGGGGACGAGCGCCGCGTATTTGGTCGTGATCAATGGGCCTGGGTGAGGTCCTTGATCCAGATCACTGCGCCGCGGAGGTGGAGGCCGGCGAGGTAGCGTTCCGAAGTCTTGTCATACCGGGTGGCGATGCCTCGCGAAGCCTTCAGCTTGTTGATCAGGCGCTCTACGGTGTTCCGCTCTTTGTAGAGGTCGGCGTCGTGGCTGACAGGCCGGCCGCCCTTGCTGCCCTTCTTCTTCCGGTCGGCCACGCCGACCACGGGGCCGAGGAGGACCGCTCGCGCCGCGCGGGACTTGGGCCCGCTGGTGCTGCCCGTCCCGACGAAGCGGAAGCTGGTGGCCGCGGTGGTGTCCGCTCCGGACGATCCGTGGCGGGAGGCGCGGGTGCTGCACACGAAGCTCCACCCCGTGCGAGACCGTCGGGCGCGACCTGGCGGATCGCGCCCGACGGCTTGGCGAGGGCCTGGCCGGCCGGACTGGGCGGTGTCCGGCGCCGTCGGCGGCAGAGGATCTCGGTTGAAGAAGGCTTCTAGAAGAAGCCGCCGTCCATGGGCAGCGTGCGGCCGGTCATGTAGGCGGCGTCGTCGGAGGCGAGGAAGGCGTAGCCCGCGGCGATCTCCTCGGGTCGGGCCAGGCGCCCGAGCGCGCCGTGGACCGACAGCCATTGGGAGAGTGGCATCGAGTCCCTGAGCTGGGGGTGTTGGTAGCCGGCGGCGTGCTCGGCGGCCATCTCGGTGTCGGTGCCGCCGGGGGCGATGGCGTTGATGGTGATGCCGCGCCGGCCGAGTTCCGCGGACAGGTTGAGGACCATGGACTCCACGGCTGCCTTGGACGAGGCGTACAGGGTGTGGCCGAACACCGCGCGGGAGGCGCTCACCGATGAGGTGAGCACGATCCGCCCGCCCTTGCGCATGTGGGCGGCGGCGTGCTGGACGGCGAACAGCTGGCCGCGGGTGTTGACGGTGAAGATGCGGTCGAAGTCGGCCGGGGTGAGGTTCTCCAGGGCGTCGAAGTGCTCGATGCCGGCGCAGGAGGCCAGCGCGTCGAGCCGGCCGAACTCGGACACGGCCCGCTCGATCAGGGCCTTGGTCTGCTCGGGATCGGCGACGTCCGCGCGCACGGCGAGTGCCCTGCCGCCGTCGGCCGCGAGCGTGGCGGCCAGCTCGTCCGCCGCCTGCCGGTTGCCGCGGTAGCCGATGACGACCGCCGCCCCTTCCGCGGCCAGCCGCGCGGCGACCGCCGCGCCGATCCCTCCGCTGCCTCCGGTCACCACCGCGACCTTGCCCGCGAAGCGGCTGCTGCCCACTGAGGTCATGGGTCTTCTTCCTTCCCGTGTTGGCGAAGCGGCTCTCGGGACACCCACGCCGGGTGCACCAGCCATGCCACCGCCCCTGTGCACGAGTGCAGGGGCGGTAGGGGCTCTGGTTCCAGCCGTCAACGTCACGATCTGACGATCCAAGGCTGGAGTACTACGACTCCAGCAGGGCTTCGACGCTCCGGGAGCGGGTGGCCGCATTGATGTCCGCCCCGACGAAGCGGGAGCTGCTGGCCGTGCTGGTGTCCGCTCCGGACGATCCGTGGCGGGAGGACCGGGTGCTCCACGCGAAGCTCTATCCGGCGAAGGACCGGAAGGCGTGACCTGTTGCGTCTTGTGGGCGTGAGATGGCCTCTCGGCCCGTTGACTCCCGCCCGCGCTGCGCCTACTCGGCCGCTGTCGGGGTGCCGTCCGTCTACGGGATCGGTGGCGGACGGCACCCTCTGGGGCGGTGTCGTGCTCAGTCGACGTAGTGGTCGTCGAATTCTCCGCCGGCGCAGAACAGGCGGCGGGTGCGGATGTCGACGGCTACCCAGCCGCCGCCTTCCTCGCACTGCTCGACGGTGACGGGCGGGTTGACGTGCCGGGTGTGTGCGGTGGCGGCGGTGGCTGTCCCGGCGCCGAGGGAGAGCGCGGCGGCGGCGAGGACAGTGAGGGCGATGATGCGTCTGGTGCTGGTCATGTCCGGACAACGACTGCGCCCGGACGGTGGGCACCTTCACCTCACCCATCCGGCCCCGCCTCCGGATGGCGCCCGCACCGGCCGGGTCGCAGCACCATGTCCGACCATCTTTCCGGCACCCGCGCCCTGGCCGATCCGGCCATAGACCTGACCGACCTGTACGCCTTTCCCAGCCCCTCCCGAGCGGGTCGGCTCGTCCTCGTCCTGAATGTCTTTCCCTACGCGCGGCCGGGAGCGCTGTTCTCCGACGCCGCCGGCTATCGCTTCCGCGTCCGTCCGGCATCCGTGCCCGTGGAAAGTTCCGGCTCACTCTTCGATGTCGGCACCGACGAATTCGCGCTCACCTGCACCTTCTCCGCCCCCGTCGGACCGGATGACAACGGGGAGCCGGCGCAGCGGGGGACGTGTGTGCTGCCGAGCGGGGAATCCGTTCCGTTTCCGGTGAACGACGAGCGGGGCGGCGAGGGCCACGGCGTGCGCTGCTACGCCGGGCTGCGGCTGGACCCGTTGTTCCCGTACCTGGCACCGCCCAACCCCGACCCACCCGAGCGGGAGGCCGCCATCCCGACGGTTGCCGCAAGCTGATGGGCGGTTCCACGGCGGCCACTCATGTCGGCGGTGCGCGAGGGCCGGACCTGACCGGCGGGCTGCCGACGACAGCCGGCGTGATCGCCATGGGCAACCTCGACGCGCGCATCGAAGGTCTGACGTCGCAGGCGGCACGGGGGCGACTCACCGCCGACGGGTGGGGCGAGTGGGTGGAGCTGACCGCCCTGCGCGGGCACGTGCTGGGCCGCATCGACGAGGTCGAGGGTGCGGCATCGCTGGCCGAGAGGTTCGTCGACCAGGCGCCGCGCGACCCTCGCTCGCTCGTGACGCGCGCTAGGGTCCGTCTTCAAACCCCCGCCTGCGGGCCGACGCCGGGGCACGCACCTCGCCGCGTTGTCGTCGGTCGCCGATGCTCCGCATGGACTCCC
>NZ_JBFBFA010000046.1:0-59368 GCF_040683915.1 Kitasatospora sp. NPDC093102
GCCACCCACCAAGCCAACAACAAGATCAAAACGACTCCCGAGACGGCGCTGGCGGCATAGGGGTTGACTCAGGAAACTCATGCGCCCACCTCGCTCCGCTCGGCGGGCGCTTCGCGCAACGCGCACCTCTCGACGACTCTCCCCCAGCCTTCGGCCGGGGGGACCCCCATGCTTCGCTCGCTCATGTGTCCTTCGTCCTTCCTCGGGCCGGCACGCCTCGCCGCCAGCATCGGCGCTGGGCGCTGCGTCCGCATCCGGAAGGTCAGGCGCGGGTCCAGCGCGTGAGGTCGCTGCTGGTGGCCACCGCGAGGGTCCGGCCGGTCGGGAGAATCCGCCCCACCGGCGCGGGCCCGCCGGGCCGCCCCGTCACCGGGCCGGGCCCAGCCGCAGCACCGCCAGCGACCCCAGCGCGGTCGCCGCGGCGAGCGGCACCCAGAGCGCCCCGGGACCGGAGGCCAGCAGCGCCGTCAGCACAGCCGGCGCGGCCGCCCGGCCCACGCCCGCCGACAGCTCCCAGCGCGCCAGCGCCCGTCCGAGCAGGTGCGGCGGGGCGACGGCCGCCACCAGCGCCGTCCCCGACCCGGTGTAGAGGATCTCGCCCAGCGTGTACAGCACCGAGACCGCCGCGACGCCCGCCGGGCCCGCCCCGCCGCCCAGCGAGCCGGCCGCCCAGAACCCCAGGTACGACACCGCCAGCAGCGCCCCGGAGGCCGCCAGCACGGCGCGCCGCGAACGGTCCGCCAGCCGCAGCACCAGCGCCAGCTGCAGGGCGATCACCAGCACCGTGTTGCCGACGAAGATGCCCGAGGACCAGGCCGGTGAGGCGTGCAGCTGCAACACCAGCAGCGCGGGCAGTGCCACCTCCAGCACGTCGAAGCAGAACGCGTAGGGCACGTTGGCGAGGCTCAGCAGGGTGATCCGGCGCAGCGGCTCGACACGCTCCCGCGCGCTCACCGTCCGCTCCAGCTGCGGAGCCCGCACCCGCAGCGAGCCCACCAGGACGGCCGAGACCAGCCAGGCCACGCCCGTCACCCCGGCCAGCACCCGGATCGCGCCCGCCCCGCCGCTCACCGCCACCGTGGCCAGCAGCGCGCCCACCCCCAGCCCGGCGTTGCGCAGCGACCGCCCGGCGGCCAGTGCGGCATCCCGCAGCCGGCCCTCGGTCAGCGTGCTCACCACCGCCGCGTGGGTGGTCGGCCAGGACTGGCTGCCCACCCCGAACAGCACCGCCGCCGCGGTGAACCCCGGCAGGCCGTCCGCCAGCAGCAGCGTCAGCGCACCCGCCGCCCGCAGCAGCAGCGTGGCGGCGGCGGGCAGGGTCCGGGCGCCGCGGTCGATCCAGCGGCCGGTCAGCGGCACCACCAGCAGGCCCGCCATCATCCCGGCCGACAGCGCCAGCCCGGCGGCACCCGCGCCCAGCCGCAGCATGCCGACGCCGTACAGCAGCAGGAACGGCCGCAGCAGCCCGCCGCCCACCGCGTCCACCGCCAGCGCGACGGCGTACCGGGGGCCGCCGGCGGCGGTCAGCAGGCTCAACAGCGCGGACGGGCTCCGGCGGCCCGTGCCGATCGGCGGGGCGGGCGGCTCGCCGTGGCGGACGGCGGCGTGGTCGTGAACGGACTTCTCCTGGATCAGGCTCATGGCCGGTACCGTCCGCCCGGACCGGACCGCCCGGCACGCGGATTGACGCTTCCCGTCAATCGGCGGGAGCCCGGTCGAGGGCGGGTGGCAGGATCCTCGATGTGAGTTTGACCATCGACATCACGGGTCTGCCCGACGAGCGCCTGCTCTTCACGCCCTCCCCGCTCGGCGAGCTGAACGCCATGCTGCACGTGCTCGCCGAGCCCGCGCACCACCCCGCGCTGCACGGCTGGGCCGGCTGCACCGCCACCGTGATCCCGCCCGAGCTGTCCGAACGGCTGCTGGAGGCCGACTTCCTCTGGCGCTCCTCGCGTGCCGACTTCCTCGTGCCCGGTCTGCCCGGCGCCACCCTCGCCGAGGAGCTCGACGCCGTCGACCGGATCGACGACGAGCTGTACGTCGCCGCCGCCCTCATCACCACCTGCGGCTCCTCCCGGCTCACCAGCCGGATGGGCTCCCCGCTCACCGACCCGGTCGCCAACGAGCGGGCCCGGGAACTCGCCCTCGCCCGCGGCCCCCGGCAGGCCGCCTTCGCCGACCGGCTGCTCGCCGACCCGCCGGCCGTCCGGGCCCTGGTGCGCCGGATGCTGGAGGACTGCCAGTCCGCGTTCTTCGCCGACGCCTGGCAGCGCGTCCTGCCCGACCTCGCCGCCGACGCCCGGCGCAAGGCCGACCTGCTCGCCCGCCGCGGCCTCGCCGAGGCGCTCGCCGACATCTCGCCCTCCGTCGCCCTCGACCAGGGCGGGGACGGACGGCGCCGGATCGTCATCGACAAGCTCCAGGACAACACCACCAGCGGCACCGATGCCGGGGGCGTCACCTTCATCCCCACCGCCTTCGGCCGCCCGCACCTCCTGGTGGTGCACGCGCGCGGCTGGCGGCCCGTCCTCCAGTACCCCGTCGCCGAGGCCGGCCTGCCCGAGCCCGTCTCGCTCGCCCTCGTCCAGCAGCGGCTGGAGGCGCTCGCCCACCCCGTCCGGCTGCGCCTCGCCCGCACCATGGCCCGCGGCCCGCACACCACCGGCGAACTGGCCTCCGCCTGGCAGCTCAGCGCGCCCGAGGTGTCCCGGCACCTGGCCGTGCTGCGCAAGGCCGGACTGCTCACGACCAGACGGCGCGGGCGGTACATGCTCTACGAGCTCGACCTGGCGGGCAGCGCCCGGCTCGGCTCGGACTTCCTGGAGGCGGTGCTGCGGTGAGCGGGAACAGCGGGCCCACGGAAGGCGTTCGTCCGGTCATGACCGACGACGCCGCTCCCGAGATCCTCCGCTACGCCGCCTTCGCCACCCGCCCCGAGGGCGGCAACCCGGCCGGCGTGGTGCTCGACGCCACCGGGCTGACCGACGAGCGGATGCTCGCCGTCGCCGCCGAGGTCGGGTACTCCGAGACCGCCTTCCTCACCGCCGGCCCGGCCGAAGGAGCCTATCGGGTGCGGTACTTCAGCCCGCTCGCCGAGGTGCCGTTCTGCGGGCACGCGACGGTCGCCTCCGCCGTCGCCCTCGCCGAGCGCACCGGCCCCGGGCGGTACGTCTTCGCGACCGCGGCCGGGGACGTCCCGGTCGAGGTCGAGCGCGGGGCCGACGGGCTGCTGCGCGCCACCCTCACCAGTGTCGAGCCGAAGGTGGAGGAGGTGCCGGCGGCCGACGTGGCGCAGGCGCTCGCCCTGCTCGGCTGGTCCGCCGCCGACCTCGACCCGGTTCTGCCGCCCCGCATCGCCTACGCGGGTGCCCGTCACCTCGTGCTGCCCGTGGCCACCCGTGAACGGCTGGCCCGGCTCGACTACGACTTCGACGGCCTGGCGGACTTCATGCGTGCCCACGACCTGACCACCCTGCAGCTCGCCTGGCGGGAGGCCTCCGAGGTCTTCCACGTCCGTGACCCGTTCCCGGTCGGCGGTGTGGTCGAGGATCCGGCCACCGGCGCTGCCGCGGCCGCCTTCGGCGCCTACCTGCGGGACCTCGGCGCGGTGGCGGCCCCGGCGGTGCTGACGCTGCACCAGGGCGACGACCTGGGCCGCCCCGGCGTCCTGCGGGTCGGCCTGCGGGCGGAGGACACCCGGGTACGCGTCTCGGGCACGGCAGTGGCGATCGGGTAGCGCCGGTTCCGGTCCCCCGGAAGGGGGTTGCCGCAGGACCTGCTCGCCCTCGCCCCGGTCGGCGCGTCCGGAAAACCGTTGGCATGTGCCCGCTCCCGTGGGCGAAGCTGCTCCGATGCAGCGAGCGAGCAACCGGACCGTGACGGTCGATCTCACCTACAGCGACGAGTACTTCGGGCAGCTGGGCCCCTTCGAGGTGGAGGTCGGCTGGTGGTCCTCGGTGGACGGGGTGGTCGCGCGGGCGGCGGAGTCGGCCGGAGTGCCGGTGCTGGTGGCGCGGCTGGTCGACGGGCAGAGCGAGAACCCCGGCCACGGCGGGCGGGTCCGCTACCACGCCGAGGCGCTGCGCCGGCCGACCGGGCTCGGCGCCGGCACCCCGGACGACGGGACGGCCGCGCTGCTCGGCCCTGCCGAACGCCGCGCCGCCTGGGCCACGCCCGGAGGCCTGCGGGAGGCGCTGGCCTGGGCGGAGGCGCAGCTCGCCGCCGTGGGCCGCCCGCAGGCCGTACCCGCGCGGCAGATCCGGACCTGGAACCTCTCCGGCCTCTTCCGCCTCCCCACCGCCACCGGCGTCGACGCCTGGCTGAAGACCACGACGCCCGCGTTCAACGCCCACGAGGGCGAGGTCATCGCACTGCTCGGCAGCATTGATCCCGGACTCGTCCCGACCGTCCTCGCCGCCGACCCCGCCGGTGGTCGGCTGCTGCTCGACCACGTCCCCGGCGAGGACTGCTGGAGCCCGTCCGCCGGGACCGTCGCCGACGTCGTCCCGCGCTTCGTCGCCGCCCAGGCCGCGCTCGCCGCCCGACCGGCCGGGCCGTCCGGCCTGCGCGACCGCACCCCCCGTGCCCTGGCGGCCCAACTGGCGGCCCTGCTGGACCGGTTCGCCGAGGAGACCGATCTGACGCCCGAGGAACTGGAGCGCCTGGGCGGCTTCGCCGCCGGCCTTCCCGGGCTGCTGGACCGGCTGGCCGCCTGCGGCCTGCCGGAGACGCTGCTGCACGGCGACTTCCACCCCGGCAACTGGCGCTCCGACGGCGTGAGCACGGTGGTCGTCGACTACGCCGACTCCTGCCTCGGCCACCCCGCCCTGGACGGGCTGCGCCCGCGCGCCTACCTCGGCGAGGAGGCCTGGCAGCACCACGCCCGGGTCTGGACGGAGGCCTGGCAGCACCACGCCCCCGGCTCCGACCCGCGGCGCGCCCTCGAACTCGCCGAGCCGCTCTACCACCTGTCCTACGCCCTGCGGTACCAGGAGTTCCTGGACCACATCGAGCCGAGCGAACGCCCGTACCACGAGGGCGATCCGGCCGCCGAGCTGCGCGCCCTGCTGGCCTGCGGAGCGGCCGGTGGCCCGGCGTAGACTGCCGTGGTGGAACGACCGACGCCGGCCCCCGTCCTGCCCGAGCTGCCGTTGCAGGAGCTGGAGTGCTTCTCCGTCCTCGTCCACCAGCTGCACTTCGGGCGGACGGCGCAGCGGCTCGGCGTCTCGCAGGGGAGGGTCTCCCAGCTGATCAAGCGTCTGGAGAGCCGGGTCGGCGCCCCGGTGTTCCGCCGGACCAGCCGCCGGGTCGAGTTGACGGAGCTGGGGCGGGCACTGGCCGAGCAGGTGGTGCCCGCCTTCGAGCGGCTCCGGGAGGGCTACGACGCCGCCCGGGCCGGCGCCGCCACCGCCCGGCCGCTGCGGCTGGGCTTCCAGTGCGCGGTGTACGAGCCGGTCGCCCGGGTGATCGCGGGCCTACCGGAGGGCACGGTGCAGCTGGTCGAACTGCCGTGGGCGGACCCGTTCTCGCTCCTCGCCCGGGGCGAGGTCGACCTGGCGATCGTGCTCGCCCCGTGCCGGGAGCCGGGGTTGGAGGTGCTGATGGAGTTCTCCCGTCAGCCGGTGTACGTGGCGGTCTCCGCCGCGCAGCGCCTCGGCGGGGTGGACGGGGTGAACGCCGACGAGCTGGCCGCGCTGCCGCTGATCGAGCCGCGCGGCCCGGCGCCCGGGTACTGGCGGGAGGTGAACGCGCCCCGGCGGACGCCGGGCGGGCGGGAGCTGGTCTACTCGACGGGTGCGACCACCATCCAGGAGGGCCTGTCGATGGTGGCCGGCACCCGTCAGGGGCTGCTGCTGTGCGAGCGCAGCACGGCGTACGTCCAGCGGCCGGACATCCGCTTCCTGCCGGTGCCCGAGCTGGGGCCGACCACGCTGGAGGTGGTCCGGAACGAGCGGCGGCCGCACCGGCTGGCGGCCGGGTTCGTCGAGCTGCTGGCCGGGCACGTCGACTGAGCCGCCGGGCTGCACGGGCTGGTCGAGCCGCCGCCCGGACTACCGGTCCAGGCGCCGGTCGTGCGGCCGGGAGAGCAGGGTGAGCAGCAGTCCGGCGGCCGCCAGGGCGGCCGCCGTGAGCAGGACGGCGCGGTTACCGGCCCGGTCGACGACCAGTCCGCCGGTGAAGGAGCCGAGCGCGATGCTCGCATTGAACACGCCCGCCCAGAGCGCTGCCGAGGCCTCGATCCGGGCCGGGTCGGCGGTGCGGACCCACGTCTGCGTGGAGACGGACACGCCGCCGTACGAGGCTCCCCAGACGGTCAGGACGAGCAGGACGGTGACGACGCCGGTGGCGTGGGTGAGCAGGGCGGCGGCCAGGGTGACGCCGGCGAGGGCGAGGGCGACGGCGGTCCTCGGGCGGCGCCCGGACAATGGGCCGAGGGTGAAGTTCCCGGCGACGCCCGCGAGTCCGTACACCAGCAGGCAGGCGGCGATCACGCCGCTGCTCAGGCCCGCGTCGGTTTCAAGGACCGGGCGGACGTAGGTGTAGCCCGCGAAGTGGCCGAGCACGACGAAGGCGGTGATCGCGATCCCGGTGGCGACGCCCCGGTGGCGCAGGGCGCCGGCCAGTTTGCCGAGCCGTCCGCGCTCGTGCACGGGCAGTGCGGGCAGGGTGACGGCGAGCACGGCGGCGGAGGCGGCGCCGAACAGGGCGAGCGCCCAGAACGCGGCGCGCCAGTCGAGCAGCGCGGCCAGGTAGGTACCCAGCGGGACGCCGAGGACCGAGGCGATGGAGACGCCGGAGAAGATCAGCGTCATGGCGAGCGCGATGCGCGGGCCGTCGGCGAGGCGCGGGCCGATGCTCGCGGCGAGGCCCCAGACGATGCCCATGGCGACGCCGAGCAGGACGCGGCCGGCGGCCAGGACGGCGAAGTTCGGCGCCAGTGCGGTCACCGCGTCGGCCAGGCCGAGCAGCAGCATGAAGGCGACCAGGACGGTCCGGCGGTCGCGCAGGCCGACGAGCAGCGGGGCGAAGGGGGAGAGGACGGCGGCGATCAGGCCGGTGATGGTGAGGGAGAGGCCGGTGACCCCGTCGGTGACCCCGAGGCTGTGGGACATCGGGGTGAGCAGGCCGACCGGCATCATCTCGGAGGACACCACGGTGAAGGTGGCGAGTGCGACGGCGAGAACCGGGGACCAGCGGTGGGCGGTGGGTGAGGCGGCCGGTGGCGCGAGGGTTTCGACGTTTGTCATGCGGTCAGCTCACCAGCCGGCGGAAGAGCCGAACAAGATCGATGACCTCATCGACCCATGAGCCGGGCTCATTGATCACCCGGTTCTTCGACCGAACGGTTCGTCGACCGACCGGCTGTTCGACCGACCGGCTGTTCGGCCGGCCGGTTCGCCGGGAACGCGCCGGTGGTGCCGGCCGCGACGACCGCGGCGGGCACCACCGGCGCGGACTCACTCCGCGGGGGCGATCCGGTGGCCGCCTCGGGCCGAGTGGAGGCTGAGCGCCTCGACCGGGCAGAAGTCCACTGCCTCGCTCAGCCCGTCCGTCAGTGCCGCGCCGCCGTCCGCGTACTCGGCCAGCGGCGCGGCCAGCCCGTCGGCGCCGAGGGCCAGCGAGTCGGGGGCGCTGAGGGCGCACATCCCGGAGCCGATGCAGCGGGCCCGGTCGACCCGGACGACCACCGGCTCGGTGTCCGCGCGGCCCGTCACCAGACCACCCGCAGGGCGTTGGGGCTGCGGGTGAGCAGGCCGCGCCGCCAGTCGATCTGCTCGACCGGGTCGGCCAGCCGCAGGGCGGGCAGCCGACGGGCCAGCCGGTGCAGGGCGAGCTCCAGCTCCATCCGGGCCAGCCAGGCGCCCAGGCAGTGGTGCGGCCCGGCGCCGAAGGTGAGGGTGGGGGCGGTCAGCGGGGCGAACAGCTCGGTGCGCAGGTCGCCGGTGAAGGCCTCCGGGTCGTGGTTGGCGGCGGCCGCGTCGGCGGCGACCACGCTGCCGGCCGGGATGACCACGCCGCCGATCTCGACGTCCTCGGTGGTGCGGCGCATCAGCCCGGGCATGTGCTCCTGCCGGTCGCCGAGCGGGACGGCGCGCAGCAACTGCTCGGTCGCGGCGGCGGCGCTGGTCTCGTCGGAGGTGAGCCGCTGCCAGGCCTCGCGGCCGTCCTGGAGCAGGTAGACCAGGGCGTTGCCGAGGCTCGTCATGGTGGTCTCGTGGCCGGCCACGACGAGGCCGATGACCAGCGAGACCAGCTGGCCCTCGGTGATCGAGCCGTCCTCGGTGGCGGCCGCGAGCAGGCTGCTGACCAGGTCCTCGCCGGGGGCGGCCCGGCGTTCGGCGATCACCTCGGCGCCGAAGGCGGCGAACTCGGCCATCGCGGTGACGATCGCCCCGGCGCTGTAGGCGGTGGTGGAGAGCGCGTGGTCGCTCCAGTGCGCCAGCCGCTTGCTGTCCAGGTTGTCCAGGCCCATCAGCCGGCTGATCACCGCGACCGGCAGCGGGCGGGAGTAGCCGGCGATGACGTCGGCCGGGGAGCCGTGGTCGATCAGCTCGTCGATCAGCGACTCGACCACCGAGGCCACCCAGGGCCGCCACCGCTCGATCGCGCGCGGGGTGAAGGCCCGCTGCACGGTGCGGCGCAGCCGCTGGTGCTCGGTGCCGTCGATGTTCAGCATGCTCTGCGGGTCGTCCAGGATGTTGGGCGTGACCGTGACCGGCGGGGCGTCCGGCGCGTAGAGCGGGGCGCGGCCCAGCCGCGGGTCGGTCAGCACCTGGCGCACGTCGGCGTGCCGGCTGACCAGCCAGACCGGCGTGCCGGTGGGCAGCGCGGCGAGGCGGGGCGGGCCGGGTTCGAGCAGGCGCATGCAGTGCAGCGGGGGGAGCGGGGCGGTGCCGGCGCTGGTCGCACTGTTCTCGGTGGACATCCGTACTCCAGACTCCAGGGCGGTGGGCCGCGGGGCGCGACCCGACGGTGGGTGAATCCGGGGATGGTGCGGGGGACGGGTGATGCGGCCGGCTGGCGGCTCGACACGGGCCGGGGTTCGGTCGGGCTCCTACGGGGATGTGGCGCGAAATGTGCGGGGGCGCACGGTCGGTACGCACCCGGCGCGGCCGGCGCGTGATCGCGCGCCGACGGGTGAGGCGAGTGTGCTGAGCGTGGTCGCGTGGACCGTCTCGGCTACGACCGTACGTGGGTGCCGGGGCGCCCGTCTGCGGCAGTTCCAGCCAACGCCGGTGCTTTCCGGGCACTTCGAGGCGCACTGACAGGCGCTCAGCGACACTTGTACGCCCCCGTCGGCACGGCCACGCCGGGCTGTCGCGGGGCCCTCGGCGGGTACCCGGCCGGCACGTGCCACGTGAGAACTCGTGAGCCGTCGCGACGGCGGCGGACGTGTCGTCGGTACGTGCGGTGAGCCGTATCACACTGCGTCACACCGGATCGCCCGTAGGCCCCGCCGGGGTCCGGCCGGGCGGGCGATACGCTTCGTGGGCAGTTCGTCTTGCAGTCGTTTGTCGCAGGTCACGCCGGTGCAGAGCCGCATCGGCAGACGGAGGTGGAATCGGATGCCCCAGCAGGTCAAGGCAGTCATCGCGCGCGCCAAGGGCGCGCCCGTGGAGGTGACCACGATCGTGGTGCCGGACCCGGGCCCGGGCGAGGCGGTGGTCCGGATCCAGGCTTGCGGCGTCTGCCACACCGACCTCCACTACCGGGAGGGCGGCATCAACGACGAGTTCCCGTTCCTGCTCGGCCACGAGGCCGCGGGCATCGTGGAGTCGGTCGGCGAGGGCGTCACCGAGGTCGAGCCCGGTGACTTCGTGGTCCTCAACTGGCGTGCGGTGTGCGGCCAGTGCCGCGCGTGCAAGCGGGGCCGCCCGCAGTACTGCTTCAACACCCACAACGCCAAGCAGAAGATGACGCTGCTGGACGGCACCGAGCTGTCCCCGGCGCTGGGCATCGGCGCGTTCGCCGAGAAGACCCTGGTCGCGGCCGGCCAGTGCACCAAGGTGGACCCGGCCGCCGAGCCGGCCGTCGCCGGCCTGCTGGGCTGCGGCGTGATGGCGGGCCTCGGCGCCGCGATCAACACCGGCAGCGTCGGCCGGGGCGACTCGGTCGCGGTGATCGGCTGCGGCGGCGTCGGCGGCGCGGCCGTGATGGGCTCCCGGCTGGCGGGCGCGGCGAAGATCATCGCGGTGGACATCGACGACCGCAAGCTGGAGACCGCCCGCAGGCTGGGCGCCACCCACACCGTCAACTCCCGTACCACCGACCCGGTCGAGGCGATCCGCGAGCTGACCGGCGGCAACGGCGCGGACGTGGTGGTCGAGGCGGTCGGCCGGCCGGAGACCTACAAGCAGGCCTTCTACGCCCGTGACCTGGCCGGCACCGTCGTCCTGGTCGGCGTGCCGACCCCGGAGATGACGCTGGAGCTCCCGCTGCTCGACGTCTTCGGCCGCGGCGGCGCGCTGAAGTCCTCCTGGTACGGCGACTGCCTGCCCTCGCGGGACTTCCCGATGCTGATCGACCTCTACCTCCAGGGCCGCCTGGACCTCGGCGCCTTCGTCACCGAGACCATCGAGCTCGATGCCGTGGAGCAGGCCTTCGAGCGCATGCACCAGGGCGACGTCCTGCGTTCGGTGGTGGTCCTGTGACCGCGCGGATCGACCGGCTGGTGACGGCCGGCACCTTCGAACTCGACGGCGGCAGCTGGGAGGTGGAGAACAACGTCTGGATCGTCGGGAACGACGAGGAGGCGGTGGTGATCGACGCCGCGCACGACGCCGAGGCCATCGAGGCCGCGCTCGGCGGGCGCCGGCTGCTGGCGATCGTCTCCACCCACGCGCACAACGACCACATCGACGCGGCTCCGGCACTCGCCGCCCGTACCGGTGCGCCGGTCCTGCTGCACCCCGACGACCTGCCGCTGTGGAAGCTCACCCACCCCGAGCGGCTGCCGGACGGCGAACTGGCCGACGGCCAGCGGATCGAGGTGGCCGGCACCGAGCTGACCGTGCTGCACACCCCGGGCCACGCGCCGGGCGCGGTCTGCCTGTACGCGCCCGCGCTGGGCACCGTCTTCACCGGCGACACCCTGTTCCAGGGCGGTCCGGGAGCCACCGGCCGGTCGTTCTCGGACTTCCCGACCATCGTCGACTCGATCCGCGAGCGGCTGCTGACGCTCCCGGCCGAGACCGTGGTGCGCACCGGCCACGGCGAGCCGACCACCATCGGCGCCGAGGCCCCGGCCCTGCCGGAGTGGATCGCGCGCGGGCACTGACGCCCTGCCCGTACGGCCCCCGGGGAACGGTCGTTCCCCGGGGGCCGTACCATCGCGATCATGGCCCATGACCCGCGCGACCTCGACGGCTCCTTCCTCGCCTTCTGGCGGGAGCGGCACATCTCCACGCTGACCACCACCCGCCCGGACGGCACGCCGCACGTGGTGCCGGTCGGCGTGACGTACCAGCCGGAGACGGGGACGGCCCGGGTGATCACCAGCCGCTCCAGCCGCAAGGCCCGCAACGTCGCCGCGGCCGGACCCGAGGGCCTGCGGGTCGCGGTCTGCCAGGTGGACCGGGCCCGCTGGTCGACCCTGGAGGGCGTCGCGGTCGTCCGCGACGAGCCCGAGCAGGTCGCCGAGGCGGAGCGCCGCTACGCCGAGCGCTACCGCGAGCCGCGGGTCAACCCGGACCGGGTGGTCATCGAGATCGCCGTCGACCGGGTCCTCGGACGGGCCTGAGAACGCCCGTTCCCGGAACGGCCGTTCTCACCCCGGGAAGGCCCGTTCCGCACGGAGCCGGTCAGGCCTCGCCGTCGGCCCGGCGGACCACGGAGGGCAGGCGTCTGCCCGGCTGCAGCGTGGGCAGGTTCAGGTGTTCCAGGTCGTGCGGCGGCGGCGCGGTCAGCGGCCAGGTCGAGGGCGCCTCACCGTCGGAGGAGGTGGCGGGCGCGTCGGTCAGCCGCATCCGCCGGCGCAGGCGGCCGTAGAAGTCGGTCGGCCCCAGGCGCACCGCCCGCAGCCGCGTCGGCGCGGCGTAGACGCCGACCCAGTCACAGGGCTCCAGCACACCGCGGAGCTGGCCGTCCACGCTGACCGCCGCGTTCCCCGAGTCCGGCAGCAGCCGGATGGCGATCGGCTCGTCCGGTGCGGCGAGGACCGAGCGCATGAAGACCATGTGCGCCGCGACGGGCGTGAAGACGAGGACCTCCGCCCGGGGCGAGACCACCGGCCCGCCCGCGGCGAAGCTGTACGCGGTCGAGCCCGTCGGGGTCGCCACCAGCAGCGCGTCGCCGGCGTAGCTGGCGAGCAGCCTCCCGGCGAAGTAGACCGCGGCGGCGACCCGGCCGTCCCGGTCGAACTTCTCCACGACGACGTCGTTCAGCCCGAGCACGTCGAGCGCCACCCCCCAGCCCCCGCCGGCCTGGCAGCCGGGACGCACCTGCGGCGTGGGCAGCGACGGTCGCCGGCCGTCCGGCCGCAGCGGACCGAGCTCCTCGGGCGGCGAGAGCGGTCTGGAGGCGCGCATGGTGAGCAGCATCCGCTCCTCCACGGTCGTACGGGACTCCTGGACGGCGTCCAGCGCCTGGAGCACGTCCCGGGCGGGCACCTCGGTGAGGAACCCGAGGTGCCCGAAGTCGATGCCCAGCAGAAGGGAGTCGTTGTGCGCCGCCAGACGGGCGCCGCGCAGGAAGGTGCCGTCACCGCCCAGCGCGACGATGAGGTCCGGGTTCCCGGCCGCGGCCATCTCCTCGCCGGCGCTGCGCCGTTGTACACCCGCGTTCCACACGTCGATCTCGGTGCACTGGACCCGGTGGTCCGCGCACCAGGCCCGCACCAGTTCCGAGGACGCCACCGCCTCGGGGCGTCCCTTGTGCACCACGAGACCGACGCGCCGGACCGCCATCGTGCTTCCTCCCTGGCGAGGGGATGTGGTTTCCCCTCCAGGATGCGCTCGGGACGGGAGGCCCGGCGACTCGCCGGCGCCCCCGGGCGTCAGGACGTCCTCTCGGCCGCCCGCTCGATCCCGGCGAGCATGTCCCGCGGGAACCAGAGGCTGCTCGCCCCCGCCAGGGCGACGGCCGCCGCCCCGACCAGCACCGGCACGATGCCGACCCGGGAGGCGAGCCATCCGCCGACGAGGGCGCCGACGGGCACGGTGGCGGTCAGCACGGCCTGGAGGAAGGCGTTGACGCGGCCCAGCAGGTGGGCGGGGGTGACGAGCTGGCGCCCGGTGGTCATGGCGATCGACCACACGGTGGCCAGCAGCCCGAACAGCAGCTGGTACAGGACCAGGACGGGGAAGGCCGGTCCCAGCGAGGCCGCCGGGATGAGGAACAGGGTGGCCCCCGAGCCCACGGCGCACAGCCGGATGGCCCGGGCCATGCCCAGCGCCCGGGTGACGGAGGTCGCGGCCAGGACACCGGTGCCCATGCCGACGGCGTACGCGGCGTAGACCGCGCCGAGCTGCCACGGGGGCAGTTCCAGCTCCCGTTCGGCGTACAGGACGAACAGACCGCCGGCGGCCCCGCCGCCGAGGTTGAGCCCGGCCGCGGCCAGGGCCTGGCGGCGCAGCAGGGTCTCGCGCCGGATGACCGCGAGGCCTTCCTTCAGAGCCTCGACGCGGGACCGCGCGCCGCTGCCCGCCTCGTGCGCGGACCGGTTCAGCGAGGCCGGCAGCGCGAGGAACAGCGCCCCGCCGGCGAGGTAGGCGGCGCACTCGACCAGCAGTGCCGGGGCCGGGTCGATCACGCCGATCAGGATGCCGCCGAGTGCCGGTCCGCCGATCAGGCCGATGGTCCGGGCGCCGGTGAGCGAGGAGTTGGCCGGCAGCAGGCGTTCCGCGGGCACCACGCGGGGCAGGCAGGACTGCAGCGCGACGCCCTGGGCGGAGCTCAGCGCCCCGGAGGCGGCGGCCGCGGCGAACAGGTGCGGCCAGGTCAGGCCGTCCAGTGCGGCCGCGAGCGGCACGCTGCCGAGGGCGGGGACCTGTAGCCAGGACACCGAGACCAGCATCCGCCGCAACCGGGCCCGGTCGACGGCGACGCCGATCAGCGGGCTGAGCAGGACGCCGGGCAGGTAGGTCATCGCCATCAGCGCGGAGGCGCCCAGCGGTCCGGCGTGCAGATGGGCGATGGCCAGCAGCGGCAGCGCCAGTGCGGTGACCTGTCGTCCCACCGAGCTCGTCATCTGCTCCGTGACGAGCAGCAGCAGCGGGCGGTGCCGGCGGAGCGGGACGGATTCCGGGGCCGGGGGCGGCGTCGCGGGCGGGCCGGACTCCGCGGGTGGGCCGGACTCCGCGGGTACGGGCGACTCCTCGGCCGTGGAAGATCCCATGTGTTCAGACTCCTGTGTCGGGCACGGTCCGGTGGCGGACGTGTGGAGGCAGCGTCACCGCCCGGCCCCGGGTGACGAGCACGAGGCCCTCGGAGGCCGGGACGGACACCCCGTTGCTGCCGCGCCGACCGATGTCACGTGCAGGGAAGCAAAACACGGTGGGCCCGATCGTTCGAACGCCTTCGTCGCTCCGGCCCCGCAAATGCGCCAAGATCCCGGTGGTGAACGATCCTTCCGGGTTCGTCGGATGATCCACGGGTGACCAGCGGAGATCACCGACGGCCGGGCCGTCGGAGCGGGCGGCCCCGGGGGGTTCGGGTCGGTGCGGAGGATGGCCGAAATCTGACGTAGAGTCACATTCATGTGTGTACAAGGCTTTCCGGGCACCTATCGTGTGTGCGCCGGGTGCCGATCACGGGGGCGGCACACTGGCTGACCGGCCTCGCGGCGACGTTCCGCCGCAGGCGACACCGCCCGGGCTCAGGCCGGTCCGGCGACCAGCCAGTGCGCGGGCAGGTCGATCCGGGCGCCGTCGGGTGCGGACTCCGTGGTGGCCAGCGGCAGTTCGCCGGTGGCGAGGACGGCGAGGCCGGCCGCACGGAACAGCTCGGGGAAGGCCGCGTCGGCGACCCCGGCGGGGGCGAGCCCGTGGGAGAACACCGGGCGCAGCTTCGGGGGCGGGCCGGCCGGGCTGCGCACGAGGTCGTCGAGCACGTCCTTGGCCGCCTCGGCGAGCTCGAACACGAAGGCCCGGCCGCGTGCCCCGAGCAGGGTGCGAACGGCTTCGACCACCCGTCGGCGGTCGGCCGGCTCACTCTGGTGGATCACCCCGCGCACGTACACGTTGGCGTCGCCGAGGCGGTGGTGGAGCGCCCGGACGGCCTCGGCCTCGGTGGCGTCCAAGCGGGTGAACGCGGCCCGCCCGGCCGGGTCGCCGCGCCGGGCGAGGTCCAGTGCGGCGGTGGACAGGTCGACCCCGAGGACGAGCGGGAAGTGTTCGGCGAGGAAGCGGGTCTGGGTGCCGTTGCCGCAGCCGAGATCGACGACGGGCAGTGCGGGGTCGGCCAGGTGGGGGCGGAACAGCGTGAGGTGGCGTTCGGCGCTGAGGGCCGGTTCCGCGTCCCAGATCACCGAGCCCGGTTCCTCGGGCGCGTCGCGCCAGAAGCCCTCCCAGGCGTCCCGGTACCGACTCGTCACGCTCATGGCGGGGACCTCCGGATGTCACGCGGGGCGTCTGGGTCGTGTCTACCGGTCCCCGGACCGGACGGCAAACGCGTACCGGCGGCACCCGGCGGGCGCGCGCGGGTGGCGCGCGACGGTCAGGTCCCGGCGCGCGCCTGGCGCAGCAGGTAGGCGCCGGAGGCGGCGGCGAGCACGGCCATGCAGGCGGCGAAGGCCAGGCCCGCGTCGGTCAGACCGAGCCGTCCGGCGAGCAGGCCCACCCCGATGACCGGGATCGAGATGCCGAAGTAGGCGACCACGAACAGCGACGAGAGGGCCCCGCCGCGGTGCTCGGCGGGCGCGGCGGCGGCGACCTCGCCCACCGCGCCGCGCAGGCCCACGCCCTGGCCGGCGCCGCCCACCAGGGCGCTGAGCACCAGCAGCAGGAGGGCCTCCCGGGCGAGCGAGGCGGCCAGCAGGGCCAGCCCGGCGATCAGCACCAGGCAGCCCAGTGGGATCGCCCGCGCGCTGCCGAGCCGGGGCACCAGGAGCTGGCCGAGGGTGGAGGCGAAGAAGACCGTGAAGACGACCAGGCCGACCACCGCACGGTTGTGGACGCCCAGGTCGACGGCGAGGAAGGCGGGGCTGACCGAGGTGAACAGGCCCAGCAGGGAGAAGCCGGCGAAGGCCGCGATCCCGGCCGGCACGAACACCCGCCGGACCTCCGGTGGCAGGGTCGGCCGGTTGGGCCGGGCGGTGCGCAGCGGGCGTGCCCCGGCGACCGTCTCCGGCAGCAGCAGGGTGAGCCCGAACGAGGCCGCGAGCAGCCCCAGGTGCACGGCGAACGGCAGGACCAGCGGGTACGGCGCGTACTGCGACAGCAGGCCCGACAGCAGTGGTCCGCAGCCGAGCCCGCCGATGTTGGCGGCGGTCGCGACGAAGCCCGCGCGGGCCCGGCGCCCGGGCGGCGCGAGCTCCAGCACGTACGCCGTCCCGGTGCCGGTGAACAGGCCCGCCGAGAATCCGGACAGCAGGCGGCCCAGGCAGAGCAGGGCGACGGTGTCCGCGGCCAGGAAGACCGCGGCGCTGGCGGCCGAGCAGCCCAGGCCGCAGAGCAGCACGGGCCGGCGTCCGACGGCGTCGGAGACGTTGCCGATCAGCAGCAGCACGCCGATGACACCGAAGGCGTACACCGCGAACACGACCGTCACCGTCAGCTCGGAGAAGCCGAGCTTCTCCTGGTACAGCCCGTAGAGCGGGGTGGGCAGCGTGGTGCCCGCCATGCAGACGGCGAAAGCGGCGGCGGCGACGAGGTGGCCCACCCGGGCGACACCTCCGGGCCGGGCGGTCCGACGATCGGTCATTCGCCCACCATAGGCGCGCACTGCGGACGGGTGCCGTGCCGCGTGGGGGAGCACTGCGCCGAATGGCCGTGCCGCCGGGGCCCGCCCGCGCCGGGACGGACGGGCCCGGCTCCCGGCCGGAGATCACCGGGCGTGAGGCCTCCGGTCACCGGTGGCTTCGAGGGTCGCCGGTGGCTTCGAGGGGAGTGGCGCCGTCCGGTCGGGGCGCGGGGTGCCGGCGGGCGCGCGGACCGGTCGGTCGGGGCGTGCCCATGGCGCCGAGCACGGTGTTGTCGAGTGGGCTGGCGGTCAGGCGGTCCAGGACCCGCGTCACGGCGGTGCGCAGTCCGTGGCCGTGGCGGCGCACGTCCGGGACGACGGAATGGAACGCAGCGAGGACGGACATGCGGCTCACCTCCGGGGCGACCTGCGGGTTCCGCAGGCGTGGTCCGTCCAGCCTCCGCCGCTTCCGTGGCGCCGGGGCCCGGATTGACGGGCTGCTGACACGTCGTTGACGAACTGCTGACACGGCGGCGGTTCGCACGTGTCCCGGCGGCCTCAGACCCGGTACGCGGCGACGTAGCGGGCCGGGTCGCGGCGCAGGTCGCCGTGCCAGCGTTCCCGGCACTGCTCGGCGAAGGTCCGTCCGGTGGCGAGGATCTCCTCCAGCGGGTCCAGGTATCCGAGCACGTGCGGCGGTTCGAGCCCGGCCGCGATCCGGGCGGCGAGGCCGGCCCGGGCCAGCCGCAGCAGTTCGGCGGCCAGCGGGCGGACCGGGTCGCCGCCGAGGCGGGTGGCGAGCCCGAGGGCGGGCAGCTCGGCGAGCGCGGCCCGGTGGTCGTGCAGGGTGTAGCGGCCGAGTAACTCCCAGGCGGCGGAGCAGGATCCGGGGTGGTAGCTGAGCCCGGCCCAGAGGGCGGGGACGGCCGGGATGAACGGGTGCGGTGGCCCGTCCGAGGCGCGCACCTCCAGGGTGTTGCGGACCCGGGTGTTGGTCCAGAGCTGGTTGAGGTGGGCGGCCCAGTGCGCCGGGGTGGGCCGTGAGCCGTCCGGGTAGCCGTCCCGCAGGAGTGCGGCGAAGGTGCGGTCGGGCGCGGGGTGGTAGCGGCCGTCCGGGGTGCGGTAGTGGATCAGCGGGATGCCGAGCGCCCAGTCGGCGATCTGCTCGACGGTGACGTCGGGGCGCAGTGCGGGCGGCAGCACCCCGCTCCGGCGCGGGTCCATCCGCAGCCAGGCCCAGCAGCGGTGGGACAGCAGCCCGCTGGACGAACCTCCCTCCTGGAGCGGTGAGTTGACGAGTAGGGCGGAGACCACCGGGGCGGCGGCCATCTGCATCCGCAGCTTCTGCGTGAAGTCGGCGGGGGAGAGGTAGTCCAGGGTGACCTGGGTGGACAGCGACAGCGCCATCACGTACCGGGCGCGGCTGCCCGGCTCGCCCAGCCCGGCGAAGTAGTCCCGCATGATGGCGCCCCGGGTCATCGGTACCCACTGCATGTCGGCGAGCCGGTCGAACGGCAGGTTGGCGCCGGGCAGCAGGGCGAGGCCGAACCGGCCGACCAGCTCGGCGAGTCGCTCCAGGGCGGCGCGCATGTCGTCCACTGCCTTGGCCACGGACGGGACGGGCATCGAGGAGTACTCCAGCTGGCCGCCGTGTTCCAGGGTGATCTGGCTGCCGTCCGGGAGCCGTACCCCGGTCAGCCGCCCGGCGTCCTCCTGTCGCTCGCCGCCCCACCTGGCCTGCACCGCCTCCAGGACGGCCAGCACGCCGCGCTCGCCGAAGTAGCGGGCGGCCAGCCCGGTGGAAGGGTCGACCAGGCCGCACTCGACCTCGATGCCGACCAGTTCGCAGCGGCCGGGCCGGAACGGGGCCAGCAGTTCGGCCCGACCGAGGGCCGGGCCAGCCCCGCCCTGCGTCACACCGCCCCCACCCGGGTGGCTTCCCGGGGGTGCCCGGCCCGGTCGAGCAGGGCGCTCACCGTGCCGAGGGCGGACTGTGCCGCGCCCTGGCACCACGCGTGGGCGCCGGACAGGTGCTCGCCGGCGAAGAAGATCCGCGGCTGCTCCGCCGGGAACGGGGAGCCGAGCACGCTCAGGTAGCGGGTGTGCTCGCCGGGTGTCAGATGGGCGAAGGCGCCGCCGCCCATGCCGGTCTGCACGTCCCAGTTGCAGTGCACGATGTCGTCCACGTCCCCGGTGATACCCGGGTGGAGCCGTTCCAGGCACTGCAGCACCAGCGCGTCCCGGTCGGCCGGCTCCAGCGCGGCGAAGCGGCGGGCGTTGGCGCCCCACAGGTACGCGCCGAGCAGGGCCGTCGGCTCGGCCGAGCGCAGCGGGTCGCGCACCGTCCAGCGCGGGCCGGAGTCGCCGTTGACCCCGTCCTTCGCCCGCACCGCATTGTCCGAGGGGTACCAGCACTGCTGGATCGGCAGGTCGGTGAAGCTGCCGCCGCCGTGGATGCCGTCCTCCAGCTCCCAACGGCGGCGGGTGAGGTGCAGGACGGTCTTGATGCTGCTCGCGTAGCTGATGCCGCGGACGGCGTGCCGCTGGGCGTGCGGCAGGGCCGGGGTGACGGCGATCCGGTCGAGCGCGGGCGCCGGGACGCAGCACACCACGTAGTCGACGTCCTGTTGCAGCCGGGCGCCGATCCGCCGGCCGCGGAGCCGGACGCCGTCCGTGGTCAGCGCCAGTTCGTCGACCTGGGTGGAGAGCTGGAGCGTGCCGGGGCGCAGCGCGCCGACGAAGGCGTGGATCAGCGCGTCCAGCCCGTCGACCAGCTCGACCTGGCCGCGGTGGAACAGGCCGAAGTAGTCGACCAGCACCTCCAGCAGCGAGGACTGCTCGTAGTGGGCGAGTCCGCTGGCGTGGCCGACCAGGTCCCAGGCGTCCTGGGACAGGTGCTCGTGGACGAACTGCCACAGCGACACCGAGGCCGCCCGCTCCAGTGCCGGGTCGTCCCAGTGGCCCTCCAGGGTGCGGCGCTGCTGCTCCACGGTCAGGGTGCGCCACACCGAGCCGAGCAGGTGGTCCAGCACCGGGGTCGGAGGCTGCCGCTCGGCCGGGCGCAGATCGTACGCGGGGAACAGCGCCGCCACGTCCTGCACCCGGACCCGCCGGCCGCGCAGGTGGTAGTAGGCGCGCGGGTTGGCGTTGACGAACGGGCGGGTCGCCAGCCGGAACCGGGAGACGTAGTGCAGCACGCAGTGGTGGTTGCCGGGGATGCGCATGGCGCCGAGGTCCACGTGGGTGCCGTCCCAGAAACGGTGGGTGCGCACCCGCCCGCCCGGCCGGTTCGCCCGCTCGTACACGGCGACGTCGAACCCGCGGCGCTGCAGCTCGTAGGCGCACACCAGCCCGGCGACGCCCGCCCCGACCACGGCGACCCGGCCCCGGGCACCGGCCACCGGTTTCTCCAGCGAACGCGGGAACGCAAAGCTCGTATCGAACATCGGCACCGTACCCATCTGCCGCACCGGACTTCCGCCCCAGCGTGGGCCAGCCGTGGTGCGTGTGCCACTCGGCGGGCCGATGCGGGTGACGGGCCCCGGCCGTCGCGGGCCGTTGTCGACGGTCAGGTAGCAAGCTTGGCCCTGCGTGTGGGTGGCACGTGTGCTCCGGCCCCTCGCCCGAGGGCAGCGGTGAAGTGCGACGGGAATCGACCTGACCGGCATTCCGCGCCGGCGGCGGAGACGGCGACCCGGGCGGGCGGAGAGGATTTGTCAGACGCTCGCCGGAATGCCCGGCCGGAGGCACGCACCTGCCTCCGGCCGGCCGTCGGCTCACTGCATGATCGGGCCGATGTCGACCGGGGGGAGGACGGTCGCGGAGGGGGCGGGTGCCCCGTCGACGTTCATGGGGTCCTCGTCATCGGAGGGTGCGTGCTTCACCTCGGTTCCGGCGGTGGGCGCGAACAGGTGCCAGTCGATGACCGCCGGGTCGTAGGAGGCGCCTTCGGGTAGCGAGACTCCGAGCTCGGTCGAGTACGACACCTGAAGTTCGGCTCCGTAGACCTTGACCGGCATGTGGTGGTGTTCCTCAAGGCGGTCGGCGAATTCCCGAGCGGTGACGAGCCGATCGGTACGGTCGGCTGCCGATCCTGCTCCCTCCGGGACGGCAGCGGAGAAGCACATGACCAGAACGACGTTGAGCCGACCTCCATGGCGATGCCACATCTCGATGAACGCGGCCCGTTGGGCCACCAGATCGGCGAGGTGTCCTCCGGTGGTGTCCGCGGTTCCCGTGAGTGGTTCTGCCAGCGCAGGGATCGCTCTGCCGGGAAGTCCGTGGAGGTCGATGTACACCGTGGGTTCACCTGCCCACTTCAGTGGTCGGCGGTCGAGGACGTTGTCCTCAGCATCGCGGATCGCTGACATCGCGCCGGGGCCGTCGTCCAGCCGGGTCAGTATGAAGGCCGAGGAATCCTCGCTCATACCGCCCAGGTAGATCACCATGGAATCGGTGCCGGTATGGGAAGACTGGATGATGAAGCGTTCACCGGTGGCTGATCCCACAGCCTCCCGGGGTGCGGGCTGCAGCGGCGGTTCGCCTGTCAGAGTGCCTCGCAGCCTGCGCTCAAGTTCCATCAGCCCGCGAATTCCGTGCCGGTCGAAGAGGTCGACGACTTTCAGCGCCGCAGTTCCCACGTCGGAGGAGGCATCGAGGAAGTTCTCGCTGCTGCTCAGCCAGCTCGGAGCGGCGTACTGCTCGACTAGCCTCGTCCGAAGACGTTGCAGCGTCTTCTTCAGCAGGTCGTCGGCGCGGCGGCTGTGCGACGCCGCCTCCTTGAGCTGATCGATGTCCTCGGGGGTCCGTGACAACCGACGCGCCAGGTCGGCACGCCACTGCTCCTCATGGGCCTGATGTCTGTGTTGATCGGTCATGATCGTTCCGTCGCCGTAGGACTCCTGCGCGACCTGGTCCCGGGCCTCGCTGAAGGCAGCCTTCGAGGCCTCCGCCAGTTCGGGCGGCGTGAGGTTGAACTGGCGGATGGTCTGGTCGTCCAGCAGCGCGAGTGGATCGTTCTCCTCCAGCCCGGCGCGGAGGACGGCCAGCAACTCCTCGCGGAGCTGCGGTCCGGTGAGGTCGTGAGGTGTGGTGCCCTCGGAGCGCCAGGGCCTGGCGCGGGTCTGCGGCCGTACCAGTTCTCCGGAACTGTTCCTCTGGCTGCCGGGTTCGCGTGGCAGCCACTCCCGAAGGATGTCCTGGACCGTCGCGGTGACCTGTTCCGTGGTGAGTGACGTCCAGGTCCGGTCCTGCTGCGGGATTTTCTCGGGTGGCCAGCGCACCTCCCCGCTGTCCTCGGTCCACAGGTGGGCGCCCTCCAGGCGGTGGCCGCGGGGCAGGATCATCCGCCACCGTCCCTGGCTGTGGCCGTTCACGCCGATCGCCCGGATCATGCCTTGATGGACCGCGGTCTGGTCCCAGACAGACGCCTCGTCGGTCACGATCAGAGGCCGGTTGAGGGAGGCGGTAAGGTGCTGGAGGAACGTTTCCGATGGTCCCTTACTCCATCCTCCGTTCAGCAGCTGAATCGGGGTGTCGGACTCGACACCGAGAGCACCCAGCAGATTCGGCAGGTCGGTTTCGACCCAGGTGACGGCGAACCTCGCGGTGGAGGGCAGATGCACGCTCTCCGCCGCGATGTCGCAGGTGATGGCGAGTACCTCGTCGCTGGTAGGCCTGACGGATTGCCAGGCGGCGTTCCACCGTGCCCCGCCGGTGAAGCCGAGACCTGCCGGCCCGGGACGAAGCGCAGTCTGGCCGGAAACGCACAGCAGGCCGAACTGGTCGGTGAACACCTCACTCGGGAGGTTGAACCATCCTTTCCGCCGACGGATGCCGTGGAGGTCGCCGACCCAGTTCAGGCCGGGAGGGATCCTCAGATCACCCCCGGCGTCCCTGTGCAGGCGGCTGCCGGGTGGGGCGGTGAACAGCGCGACGCCGAGGTGCTTCTCCAGCTCCCGGCGGGTGTTGGCGAACAGCAGCGCGGTTTCCGGATCGGTCGGCTCGTGAGCGGGGAGCTGCACCGCGAAGGTGTCGTCCGACAACCGGCCGAGGAGCTCGCGCCACTGGGTTCGGCCGGACGAACGGTCGGTGGCGTGCCAGCCGTGCTCGGTGGGGACCAGGACCGCGTTGCGGTCGGTCGAGTGGACCACCCGGACGTCGATGAGCGGCACGGTGAGGGTGACGATGCCAGCGCGATCGGGTGAGGACTCCAGCGTGCCGAAGGCGGTGCGATCGGAGTCCACGGCCCAGACGACGACATCGGGTTGTCGGGGAGCGCCGGACGTACCGGAGTCGGCGACCGCATCGTGGGCCGGCGTGGCGGCGTCGGTCATCTCCAGATCCGTGCCGTGCGACTCACCCGTGGACACGGATCGCGCGAGTTCGCCCGCGCGGGTTTTGGCGGCGGCTTCGGCGAGGGACTTCGCCATCTCGTTGCCGAAGGTTCCCTTGAGGGAATCGGCGGAGAAGGCGTAGGACCAGGCGATGTCCAGGACCGTGGGGTCCGACTCCCGGAGGTGGGGTTCCGGCAGGGGGATCCCGTGGTCGACCATCAGCTTGACGGCGATGCCGAGGGCCTCCTGGTCGAGTACCGTCGGCGTGCTCCGGCTCTGGGTGGGTACGGAGGTCGGCTGCCCGTCCGCGGTGGCCGAGGCGTTGCCAGTGGCCTGGGCAGTCGTGGTGGGAACGGCGGGGCCTTGCGGCAGGGGCGCCGTGTGCCCCTCATCGGCGAGCCGGCGAGCGGTGTCCTCCACGAGTGTTCTGCGGGGATCCGCGTCGGCCGGTGGCTGTTCCTTGGCGTCGACTCCGGTCAGGGCGGCGAGCCGGTCCAGGACTTCGAGATGGTCCCCGGCAACGGCGGGCTTCCGGTGGGAGGAGGGCGGGGCCTCACCGAGGACGGTGCCGAGAGCGCGGAGGTTGTCGGCGGTGATCGGCAGCCTGAGGTGGGAGAGTGCGCGGGCGTAGTTCAGGCCGCCGTCGCGCCAGGAGCCGGCGTGCTCGTGCGCCGCGAGCGAGTTGAGCTTGTCCGCCTGCCGGAGGAGGGCGACCGTCAGGGACTGGGTGCCGCCCTGGAGCGGTGCCGAGCGGCTGAAGTGGTCGAGGGTCAACTCGCCGGCTTGGCGCAGACGTCGGCGGTGCTCGGTGCTGATGGGGGTTTCGGGCGGGATCCGGAGGGTGAGCCGGAGCAGCTCGTTGACGGTGCCCTTGGGGCAGTCCGCCACTCCCTGGACCTTCAGACGCCTGGCGAGGGCGCTCAGCTCGGTGTCGGCCCGGGGACCTCCGGGGGCTGCGGGGACCGGTGGCCGGTGAGCGGTGCCTTCCGTGTCGACCCGGGAGCGTTTGGGAGGCTCCGGGTCGAGGGCGGCGGTCGCGGGGGACACCGAGCGGCTCGGGAACGGGCGCTTGCCCGACGGAGGCGCCGACGGAGGACTGGTGGTTGCGGGCTGGTGCTGAACGCCCTCCGACGTGTGCTCCTGGCGGGAGGAGGACGGCCCGGCAGCGGACGAGGATCCCCCGTTCCCGGGGGAAGGGAGCCGTACGGGATCGCCCTGGTCCGGTGCACCGGACGGCAGTCCGAACCGCAGCCGGTCCGCCGCGGTGGCCTGTCGACCGGCGACGTGGTGGAAGACATCGCGGTCCGCGGTGGTGTACGTCGCAGGATGCGGTGCGCCGCTTCCACGATGGGCGTTCAGGAGGTGCTCGACGCTGATCGAGGTGTCAAGGTGGCGGGCACGTTGGACCGACAACTCGCCGACGAACGCGGCACGCAGGCGCAGGGTTTCGGTCGGGTTCACACGTAGGTTCAGCTGCTTCGGTGCGCTGACCACGTTGTTGACCATCGAACTCAGCTGCTGCTGTTGTTCCTTCGGCAGGAGCGTCCACCAGCTGTGAAGCTGTTCGGGTGTCAGCCCGCTGACCTCCCGCACACGCGGATCCTCCTGCGCCCGGCGGACGATCTCGGCCCAGTCGGGAATGCGGCTTCGCGGATCGTGAGGAGGGTAGGGGTTCTCGAACGTCATTGTCGGGCGGACGAGTTCGGGCTGGTGGAGTGTCTCGGGAGCCCCTGTGCCGGCGGCGTGCTCGGGAGCCTTCCGGTCGGAAGCGGCTTCGGAAGGCGGTGGCGGGAGTTCGACCGGCAGATGCCGACCGTGAGGGTCGGGGGCCGGCTGATGGCCTTCGCGGGGCGGCGGCGGATCCTGTGCCAAACCCTGGTTCATTGCGTGTTTGATCTGGGTGTAGTGGTGGAGGGCGCCGCCGATCAGGCCGGTGCCGGCTCCGGCCGCGGCGGCCAGGCCGAACATCGACGGGTCCCACTGACCCTCCCAGGCCGCGGAGACCACCGCGCCCGCCTCACCACCGGCCACCCCGCCCAGCGCCCCGCCCGCCAGCTTGCGCAACAGCTCCGGCGCGGCCACCTTGTCACCCAGGCCCCGCCCGACCGGATCCCCCAGACCACCCGCCAGCCCGCTCAGCCCCGCCAGCCACAGCGACGTCAGGTCGAACCTGTGCCGGTACTGGCCCTGCTCGACCGCCTGGATCAGCGCGTCCTGCCCGGCCCCGAACACCGCACCCGAACGCGCCGACGCCCGCACCCCCGCCAGCAGATCCCTCACGATGTCCATCACCGAACGCCGCCCCCCGGCCAGCACCCCCGGGATCAGCGCCGCCGACGCCCCGGCCGTGGCCGCCGCCGCCCACATCAACTGCGCGACCATCCACAGCGTCATCACCGCCGTGCACCGCATCGACCACTGCGCGTAGTCCACCTGCAGCGCCTGCTCCTCCAGCGCCCCCGCACCCTCACGCAGACTCCGCGCGGTCCCGCGCGCACTGTCGCCCACCCCCTCCGCGGTCGCCGACACCATCTCCCGCGCCCCCGGAGACGTCACCGACAACCCGAACATCGACCGCTCGAAGGAAACCGAGTGCTCGTCAACGGCCGACGCCACCCGCCGCAACGCACCCGCACTCGACAACAGCGTCGGCGGATCCACCTTCGGGTACGAGCCACCCGACATCGCGCCCATCAACGCCGCCCAGCACGACGGCACGTCCTTGCCCGAGGCCCCGAAATCGAACACCCCGGCGAACCAGGAAACGGGGGAGACGGCCATCGCGGAGTCCTCATCAGTCCGTTCAAAGTCGCGACCGATCAGGGCGGTAGCGCTGGAACACCGGTCGGGCAGCGTCCCGAGGTCGAACGGCTCGCCTGCGAGGCGTGGTTCACCGCCCTCGCACGGCACGGGGTCAGCAGCATAGGCGGGGCCGGGTGCCGATGTCGTTACGTAGTTCCGAAGTCGTGGGGTGAACTGCCCTGCGGCCGGGCGCCGTAGTTCCCCCTGGCGGTCTCCTCACCCCTTGCCCCGACCGCCTGGTACCGGCGGCTCGCGGGCGGCGACCGTCGTGGACGGAAGGGTACGGCCATGGGTCCCGAGCATGTAGGCGGCTGGCAGGCACCGGACGACCGCGCGCTGTTCCCCGGAGCCCCGGTGGACCTGACGGAACAGCCCGTCCACATCGAGGGTGACCGGCCCGACTGGCACGCGCTCGCCGACGCGTACGAGGTCCGGGCCCGCCGCCGCCGGCTGGGCAAGATCGCGGCGGTGGCGGTCGCGGCCCTGGTGGTGGTCGCCGGTGTCAGCCTGGCGGCGGCGGGTTCGGGGGCCGATCGTCCGTCCGGTGCGGCCGCCGCTCCGAGGGCGGCGACCGGGGCTCCGACGACGGCGGCTCCGGCAGCTTCGGCGGCGACCCCGGCGTCGAACGCGAAGCCCGTCACGCTGTCGGAGCGGGGCGGCGGGCCCGCCCTGGAGACGGGGCCGCGGGGTGTGGTCGGCAGCGCGCCGGGGCGTACCGGGACCGCGCTGGTGCTGGACGGCAGCCCGTTCGGCTACGCGCAGACCCGCTCGCCGGTGGTCGACACCGGAGGTGGTTTCACCGTGTCGGCGTGGGTGTACAACGACGCGTCGACGGAGAGCCGGTCGGCGCTGAGCCAGGCGTCCGGCTCCGGGTTCTCGTTCGATCTCGGCCGGGAGTTCGAGCAGGACGGGAACCACTGGGTGTTCGAGACCACCGACGCCACCGGTGTGGTCTCCCGTGCGGTGGCCCGGCCGAAGGCAGCTCGCGGCAGGTGGACGCTGCTGACCGGCGGGTACGACCCGGCCACCCACGCGATCCGGCTCTACGTCGACGGCGCCCTGGCCGCCGAGGCTCCGGCGGCCTCGGTCTCGACCGCCGCACCGGGCGGCTTCCAGGTCGGTCGCCTCGCCCAGGGCGGCAGTTGGACGCGGCAGTGGGACGGCGCGGTGACGGCGATCGAGGTCTGGGACCGTCCGCTCGCGCCGGCCGAGGCCGCGCTGCTGCCGGACCCCGGAGCGCCGGGCCGCCCGGCGGCCGCCCGGGCGTGGCTGGTGCCGTAGGGCACGCGATCGAGGGCCGTGCGGCCGCTGCCCTGGTCAGGGCACAGGTCGGTGCGTCTGCGATCTTCGTGGCGGGTAGGGTGGCGGTGACTTCGAGGCCGCTCCGACCAGGTCGGCTGTTCCGTGCCGCGAGGGTGGACGATCGTCGACCGGAGGAAGCCGTGAGCTACCCGTTGGTGACCGGCTTCGGTGGGGTCGTACGGCCCGGCGAAACCTGGAACAGGCAGCGGCTGCGCAGCAACAACGAGTGGCTGCTGCTGGAAAGGCTGCGGACCGGCGGCCCGTTGTCCCGGGCCCAGCTGGCGCGCGACACCGGGCTGTCGAAGCCCACGGTGTCCATCGCCCTGGCCGCGCTGGAGCGGGCCGGGCTGGCCCGGGAGGCCGGCCGATTCGCTCCCGAGCGGGGCCGCACGGCCGTGCTGTACGAGCGGGACCCGACCGCCGGCCGCGTCCTCGGGATCGACATCGGGCGTGCCTGGCTGCGGGTCGCGCTCACCGATCTCGCCGGCCGGGTGCTGGCCCGTGCGGACGTGCCGAACCGGGGCAGCTCGGCGGACGCGGTGGCCGACGAGGTGGTCGCGGCCGCGCGCGGGGCCACGGCGGAGGCCGGGGTGCCGGAGTCGGCGATCAACCGCACCGTGATCGGCACACCGGGGGTCTGGGACGAACAGTGCCGCAGCGTGCGCTACGCGAACCAGCTGCCCGGTTGGAACGAGCCCGGCCTGTTCGACCGGATCGCCGAGGGGCTCGGGACGAGGATCACCGTGGCGAACGACGCCAACCTCGCCGCCCTCGGGGAGTACACGTTCGGGTCGGGAGCCGGGAGCCGGGTGTTCGCCTACCTGCTGATCGGGACCGGGCTCGGGGTCGGCGTGGTGCGCGAGGGCGACCTGCTGGCCGGTACGCACGGGTCGGCCGGTGAGATCGGCTTCCTCCCGCTGCCGGGCAGACCGGGCGAGACCCTGGAGGAGGCGACCTCCGCGGAGGCCGTGGTCCGGACCGCGCGGCGACTGGGCATGCGCGGACAGCTGACGGCCAGGAAGGTCTTCGACGCCGCGCGGGCCGGGGACGAGGCCGCCGTGGCGACGGTTCACCACGAGGCCGAGCAACTCGCCTACGCCGTCGCGGTGGTGTCGGCGGTGCTGGATCCGGATCTGGTCGTCCTGGGCGGTGGCCTCGGACAGAGCGCGGACCTCCTGCTCGGCCCGCTGGAGGAGGCGCTCCACCGGCTGGTGCCGATCCGGCCGAGGCTGGCCCCGAGCCGGCTGCAGGAGGAGGCGGTGCTGTACGGCGCGGTGGCGACGGCCCTGGACCTCGCCCGCCCGGAGATCTTCGTCCGTCGGACGGCAGCACTCTGATCTGAGGAGGCCCGTTCCGCGCGGGACCCGTTCTGCGCGGGAATCCCGGGGACACCGGACGCCTCCGGCCTCCGGGAGGGGGTGTGTGCGGGAAACCTCCGGGGTGCGGTCGAACCCCGTTCGCCCGGCGTCCGTTCCGTAGGGGGAGGGCCGCCCCGGTCCGAGGAACCCGATCCTCCGAAGGAGCATCAGATGAACGGCACCCCCGTGAACGCCGAGCCGGTCGAACTGGCCGAGGACGACCTGCGGGAGGCCGCCGGCGGCTGCCACCGGCGCTCCCACCACCACCGGCCGGCGGTCCCTGACCCGGCCGACGACAACTTCGGGCACCTGGTGCCCGGCCACACCCAGCCGATCCATCCGGTCCAGCCCCAGCCGGTCCACGAGTAGGTCCGGTACGGCCTCCCGGGGACCGGGAGGCCGACGCAGGACCGGTCAGTGCGTCAGCTCCCCCAGGCGGGCGGTGAGTTGGTCGACCAGGCCGACGTCACCGCGCTGGGTGTAGAGCTCGATGGCGGCCCGGAGGTGCTCGGCGGCGTCGGCGGGACGGCCGGAACGGGCGAGGAAGTCGGCGAGCTGGCGCTCGGTGAGCGCCTGCATGTGGACGTTCCCCGCGTCGCGGCACCGGTGCAGGACCGTCGTCCACGCGTCCTCCGCCGCCTCCGGGTGCAGGATCTGGATGGCCTGGGCCTCGTTGTGCATCGCGGACAGCTGGAAGGACGCGCCCGGATGGTCGGCGAGGAGGCGCAGGGCCTCGCGGGCGTAGTGCAGCGCGCCGGCCGCGTCGCCCGCCATGCCCTTGAGTGCGGAGGCGTTGCTGAGGACGGCGGCCTCGTGCTCGCGCAGCCCGGTCTCCCGGATCAGCCGCAGCACGGCGTCGGACTGCTCGTGGGCGCGGGCCAGGTCACCCCGCATGCCGTGGATCATCGCCAGGGTGGTCAGCGCGAGGATGTGGGCCTCTCCGTCCGACGGCCCGGTCCGCTCGACCGCCTGGGTCACCAGGGACAACGCCTCCTCCGATCGTCCGATCCAGGTGAGGGCGGAGGCGGTGAGGGTCTCCATCAGTGCCAGCGGAGAGCGCTCTCCGGTCAGCCGGGCGGCCCGGAGCCCGTCCCGGAGGCAGGAGAGCCGGTCGGTGAGCTGTCCGGCTCCGAGGTAGAGGTAGTGGGCCTGTTTGGCCAGACGCCAGGCCCGTTCCGGCTCCCCGGTGTCGGCGGCCAGCGCGACGAGCCCGCGCAGGGTCGGTTCCTCACGGCGGAACCAGGCCAGTGCCGACCGTACGTCGGGGGTCGACGGCAGGGCGGGTGCCGAATCCGAGAGCGGGCCGGGGCTGTGGGCGAACGGTTCGAGGCAGGCCACGGCCGCCCGGGAGGCCGCCAGGTAGTAGTCGAGCAGGCGCGCGGTGGCCTCCGCGTGGGCGCCGTCGCCCCGTTCGGCGAGGAGCCGGGCCCCGAACAGGCGGACCAGGTCGTGCCGGCCGTACCGCCCGGGTGCGCTCTCGACCAGGAGGTGGTACGCGGCCAGGGTGCCGAGTGCGCGGCGCGCGGCCGGGATCTCGCTCTCCAGCAGCGCCGCGGCGGCCGGCGTGTCGACCTCCGTTCCGGGGTGCGCGGCGAGCAGCCCGAGCAACCGGGCGGCTTCGGACGGCAGATGGCGCCACGTCAGGGCGAGGGCGCTGTGCACGCTGACCGCGCCCTCGGTGTCCAGCGCGAGCAGGCGGGTGCGTTCGTCCTCCAGTTCCGTCACCAGGTCGGCGACGGTCCACCCGGGCCGGGCGGCCAGCCGTGCGGCGGCGATCCGCAGGGCGAGCGGAAGGTGGTCGCACAGGGCGATCAGACGGCGGGTCGCCTGCTGCTCGGCGGCGACCCGGGCGGGTGTCAGCATCCGTTCGAGCAGGGCCCAGGCGTCGCCCTCGGGCAGGGCCTCCAGGCGCAGCATGGCGGCGCCCTCGGTGACGACCAGGTCCTCCAGGGTGCGCCGGCTGGTCACCACGGTGGCGCAGCGCGGGTCGGCGGGCAGCAGGTCGGCGATGTCCTCGGAGCTGCGGACGTTGTCCAGGACGACCAGCAGCCGGCGGTCGCGGGTCCGGTTCCGGTACAGCTCGGCGCGGGCGGCCCGGTCCTCCGGGATCCCGGACTCGGGCTCCCCGAGGGCGCGCAGGAAGTCGCCGAGGATCTGGCCGGGGTTCGCGGGCCCGGAGGGGTCGAAGCCCCGGAGGTCCGCGAACAGCCTGCCGTCGGCGAAGCCCGAGCTCGCCTGCTGGGCCCAGCGGACCACCACGGCGGTCTTGCCCGCGCCGGCCGGTCCGACCACCACGGCCAGCCCGCTGCCGACCCGCTCGGGCCCGCATTCGCGCTCCAGCCAGGCGAATTCGGCGTCCCGCCCGACGAATCCGGCGGGCTGCCGGGGGAGGCAGCGGAGGGCGCCCGGTACGGCCGGGCCCGGTCGGACGGCGGCCGGCCTGGAGGCCGCTCCCGCGGGCGCCGGAGTGAGGGCCGGGTCGGACGGCTCGGGGGTGCGGGCGCCGCGGATCTCGCCGAACGCCTGGTGCAGGAGCGGACCGGGGGCGATGCCGAGTTCGTCGTCCAGCCTGGCCTTGGTGTCCTGGTAGACGTCCAGCGCGTCGCCGCTGCGGCCGGCCTGGTGGAGACAGCGCATCAGCAGCGCGATGGTGGGCTCGCGCAGGGTGTAGACGCGGATGCTCTGCTCCAGCGACGGGATCGCCACCGGGCCGTTGCCGAGCCGCAGTTCGCGCTCCGCCCAGGACTCCAGCACGCGGACCCGGTGGTCGTTCAACTGCTCGACGAACTCGCGCACCAGCGCGGTGCCGGGCAGCCCGCGCAGCGGTTCGTCGGCCCAGAGGTCGAGGGCTCCGCGCAGGAGCGCGGCGCCCTCCGTGTCGTCGGCGACGGCGGCGCGGGCCGCGAGGGCGGCGAAGCGCTTCTCGTCGACCGCTTCCGGATCGCCGTCCAGACGGTAGCCGGGGGCCTCGGTGCGCAGCGTGAACGGGGAGCCCGCGAGCAGTTTGCGAAGGGCGGCGATGTGGCCCTGGAGGGCGGCGCGGGCCTGCGCGGGCGGGTCGGCCTCCCACAGCAGCTCGTAGAACCGGTCGATGGAGACGGTCCGGCCCAGGTCGAGGGCGAGTAAGGCGAGGACACCGCGCCGCTTCGCGCCGCCGAGCTCGACGGTGCGGCCGTCCGGCCCCACGAGTTCCACTGGTCCCAGCAGCTGGATGCGCATGGCCGGTCAGGCCTCGGGCAGGGGCGGCAGGAAGGACGTCGTGGCGTACTGCTCCAACCAGTCGGCGGCGAAGTCCCGTTCGAGGATGCGGCGGCGCTGCTCGCCCTCCAGGATGGTGTGGCGGTAGCGCTCCCAGGCCTGCCGCAGCTGCTCCGGGGTGGCGTCGGTCGGGGTCGGGACGGCGAGCAGCAGGTCGAGGAGGTCGGTGACCCGGCGCTCGAACCCGGCGTACTCGTCCTCGTCGCGCGGGTGGACCCCGAGCGCGTGCCGGGAGAAGATCCCGCCCCAGGAGGGGAGTTCGCGGGTGTGCTGGAAGGTATCGGCGGGCAGGCCGGCGAGCGCCCGCTCGTAGTCGGGGCCGAGCGAGCCGTCGGGCAGGACCGGCGACAGGTCGGCGAAGGCCCACACCACCCGGTCGCCCCGGGCGACGACCTGGAGGCCGAAGATCGGTGCCGGGTGGGAGGGGTCCGGGGCCATGACGGCCTGGAGCGCGTCGAGCCCCTCGCCCAGGTGGACCTTTTCGAGCGTCAGGTAGCGGAAGCGCCGGCTTCCCCAGAGGACGTGGCGGATCACGGTGGCGCCGTTCTCGCTGGTGTACTCGCCGGAGGTCAGCCCGGGCGCCCCCTCGTGGACGAAGGCGCCGGGCTCGGCCTGCCAGCGGAGCAGGAGCTGCTCGGCGATGTTCTCGACCTTCGAGGAGGGCGCGGGTGCGGGCAGTCGGGGCGTCGTCACCGGGCGCCTCCCGCCGTGTGGACGGCCGCGTGCTCGCCGAGCCAGTCGGTGAACACCGCGAAGGTCTCCAGGGCGGCGTCCACGGCCCGCTGTTCGGCCGCCGGGGTCAGCCCCGACGCGTCCGCGGCGGTGAGGAAGCCCCGGAAGTCGCGCCGCGGGTCGCGGCCGCGCCCGCCGAAGAAGGACTGGGCGAAGCCGGGCGGGAGCTCCAGCCGGTCGGAGATCCAGCGGGCGATCAGCAGACCGCCCAGCGCGGATCCGTCCAGCACGTAGCGCACGCCGATCGCGGCGGGCAGTCCGTCGACGGCCGGGAGGTCCGGACACATCGGCGCGGCCGCGATGTCGGCCGCGCTCCAGCCGAGTTCGGCCAGGTCGGAGCGGATCGCGGCGGCCCGGGAGGCCCCGGGGGGAGGGAAGGCGGTCCAGTCCGCATCGGCGAGCCCGGCCTCCAGCGGCTGGTGGAGGCCGAGGAAGGCGGCCAGGACCCCGGTGTAGGCCTCCCGGGTCTCCAGGGAGGACAGGAAGGCGAGGTCCTGTTCCTGCTGGGCGTGCACGTCGTGGGTCGATTCACGCAGTCGCTGGACAAAGGTGGGCATCGGATTCCCAACACGTCGTGAGGAGTCGGTCCGGTCCGGGCCGGACCGCGGCGGAGCAAGGAGAGGATCCGGCCGATCGGCTTCGGCTGTCACTACGGATTCCCGCAACCCTGTCAGGGACGGATCAGGGTGTCCAGCGCAGCGGGAGGCTGCGCAGGCCGGACATCAGGCGGGAGGGCATCACCTCGACGGTCGTCGGCACCTCCCAACGGCCGGGCAACCGGGCGAGCATGGCGGTGAGCGTCTCCTCGGCCTCCAGCTTCGCCAGTGCGGCGCCCAGGCAGTAGTGGATGCCGTGGCCGAACGCCAGGAGGCGGTCCTGCGGGCGGCCGAGGTCGAAGGTGTCGGGATCGGGGAGGGCCGCGGCGTCCCGGTGGGCGGACCCGTTGAGCGCGATCACCCGGGCGCCCCGGGGGATCACCTGCCCGTGCAGCTCGACGTCCCGGGTGGTCTCGCGCGGGATTCCCTGGTTGGGGGAGAGGAAGCGGAGCACCTCGTCGACGAACTGCGGCAGCAGGGCGGGGTCCTGCCGCACCCGGGCGGCCTGCGAGGGGTAACGCGCCAGGCAGACCACGGAGTTGGTGATCAGGTGGGTGGTGGTCTCGATCCCGCCGATGAGCAGCAGGTTGCAGAACCTGAGCAGGTCGTCGTCGCTGAGGCGCTCGCCGTCCACCTCGGCGGCGACCAGGGTGCCGATCAGGTCGTCCTTCGGGGTGCGCCGCCGCTCGGCCAGGGTGGCGGCGAAGTAGTCGCGCATGGCCCCCAGGTCGGCCGCCGACCGCTCGTCCACCTCCCGCCGGGTCGAGGCGCGCATGAAGGCGCCCGTCCAGCGCTGGAAGTCGCGGTGCAGCACCGGGTCGATGCCCAGGAGCGTGGCGATCACGAGGGTGGGGAGTTCGAGCGAGATCGCCGGGACCACGTCCAGGTCGGCGTCGTCCGTGCGGTCCAGCAGGCCGGCGACCAGTGCCCGCACCTGCTCCCGCAGGGCCGCGATCCGCCGGGCCGAGAAGGCCGGACCGACCAGGCTGCGCAGGGTCCGGTGGCGGGGCGGGTCGGTGCGCAGCATGCTCCCGGTGAGCGGGTCGCCGTCGAAGTAGGGGACCAGGGCGTTGGAGAAGGTCGCCGGGTCGGTGAGCGCCTGCCGGACGTCCTGGTGGCGGAACAGGTACCAGAAGCCGGTGTCCGGGTCATGGGCTACCGGGCGGTGCTCGCGCATCAGCCGGTACCAGTCGTAGCGCGCGGTCAGCTGGGTGCCCCGGAAGGGCTCGCCGGCGGCCGGGACGGACTCGCCGAGGTAGGCCTCCAGGCTCGTCGTGGTCGGATCGTCTGGGCGGAACGGGGGGAAGTGAGGGGTCTGTTCCGCTGCTGCGACCGTCATGTGTCCTCCGCAGGTCTCGTCCCGGCGCAAATGCGCGGATCATCCCAGCAGAGGTGGCGCGGGCCCGTCCCTACGGACTTCCGTAGGGCCCGTCCCGCCGGGTTTCGAACCCGGCCGCGCGGCCAGCCGTAGAACCGGGCGAAGAAGGACCGCCGACGGTCCCGGCCCCCACGACCAGGGAGTGACCCGTGTCGCATCTGGATCCCGCCACCGATCTCCCCGGTACCTGGGAGCGGGCGCTGTACGTCGCCAGTGACGGCGAGGTGGACTGCACCACCGTGACCACCTGGATCCAGGGGCCCACCCTCTTCGTGGACCTGCGCCAGTCGCCCGAGCTGGACCGGCTGACGGGCGCGCGCTGCCTGCTCGACCTCCAGCGCGACCAGCTCCTCCGGCTGTGCGAGCAGAGCGCCTTCGCCGGCGTCACGGAGCGGGAGGGAGGCCTCTGCCGCTGGCGGCGCCGGCTCGACCTGCACCCGGCCGCCGCCCTCCCCGACGAGGGGACGCTGCGCTGGGAGAACGGCGCGCTGGTGGAGGAGGGGGTGCACGAGCCCTACACCGAGTACTGGAACCTCGTCGAGCGGGTGCGCGCGACGGCTGCCGCCCGGCTGCGCGACCCGCAGACCGGGGCGTTCGGGCTGCTGGTGCGGGCCGGTTCCTGGTTCGGCTACGCCCGGGACCGCTCGGTGGCACTGTCCGCCGGGCCGCTGGCCGAGCAGCTGCACCGGTGCCGCACGCCGTTGGAGGCCGCCCGGCTGATGGACTGCGAGGTCTCGCTCGGCCAGGTCGTCGGCGGACGCTGGCGGATCGCCAGGTCCACGCTGCCGCACCGGGTGGGGGCGATGCTCGCGCCCCGGCTCGACCCGGACGGGAACCGGCTGCGGGTGCGGGACACCGACCTGTACGGCCGCCAGGGCGACCGCTACCTCGACGTGGTCGCCGTGGAGGGGCCGCGGCAGCTGCTGGCCGTGACGGAGGATGTCGCCCCGTCCCGCCCCGCCGCGCACAGACCGGCCTTGAGCGAGTGACCTTCGACCTGTTACGTACTTCCGTATTGGACGGAAATTCCGGCTCCGGGAGACTTTCCCGCGCAGCCGGGTGAACGCTGGACCACGATGGGCCCGTGCGGGACACCCGCCGCGGCGGATGGAGCGGTGATGGTGCGGGTGGCATTGCTGGGACCGGTGGAACTGGTCTCGGCCGACGGCGTGCCCGGCCACGTGCCCGCCGGAAAGCGCCGGGCCGTGCTCGCCCTGCTCGCGGCCGAGCTCAACCGTGTGGTGCCGGTGGAGCGGTTCTTCGACCTCGTCTGGGACGGCGCGCCGCCACCGCAGGCCCGCGCCGCCCTCCAGGGCCACATCGCCGCGCTGCGCAAACTGTGCGACGGCACGACGCTCTCGCTGGAGACCCGGGCGCCCGGCTACCTGCTGCGCGGGTCGGCCGAACTCGTCGACGCGCACGAGTTCGCCCGGCTGGCGGGGCTCGCGGAGCGTACGGAGGACGAGCGGGCCGCCAGGCTGCTGCGCGAGGCCCTGGGGCTCTGGCGCGGCCCGGCCCTGCTCGGCGTCCCGGACGGCGAGTTGATGCGGGGCCTCGGCGAGGAGCTGAACGAGGCCCGGGTGCGGGTCGTGGAGGCCTGGGCCGAGCGCCTGCTGCGGCTGGGCCGCGGCGGCGAGGCCGTCCCGGAACTCGAACGCACCCTGCGCGAACACGAACTGCGCGAGCCGCTGGCCCGGGCCCTGATGCTCTGCCTCTACCAGGAGGGCCGCCAGTCCGACGCCCTGTCGGTGTACCACCTGACCAGGCAGCGCCTGGCCGACGAGCTCGGGGTCACCCCGAGCGCCGGACTGCAGGAGGCCCTCGCCACCGTCCTGGCCGACGCCGACGAGCGGCCGGTGGCACCGCAGCCGATTCCCCGGGCCGTGGTCGCGGCGCCGGCCGTCGAGCAGGTCCCGGAACCGGTGGTGGGGCCGGGCGCGGCCGTACCGCGCCAGCTGCCCCGGCTGCCCGGGGGCCTGGTGGGGCGCGAGGCGGAGCTCCAGTGGCTGGACCTGGAGTGCGGCGCGGGCCGCTGCGGCTCCGGCCTGGCGGTGATCACCGGACCGGCCGGCGTGGGCAAGACCGCGGCGGTGGTCCGCTGGGCCCACGCCGTCGCCGACGCCTTCCCGGACGGCCAGCTCTTCGCCGACCTGGCCGGGCTGGAGCCGGACGGCGGCGCCGACCCGGCCGAGGTCCTCGACCGCTTCCTGCGCGCCCTCGGCGTCCCGCCGGACGAGATCCCCGACGACCTGATCGGGCGGGAGGACCTGTACCGTGCGCTGACCCTGTCGCTGCGGCTGCTGGTGGTGCTCGACAACGCCGCCGACGCCGACTCGGTGCGCTCACTGATCCCGGCGGGCGCCGACTGCTCGACCGTGGTCACCAGCCGACGCGTGCTCGGCGACCTGGTGGTCCTGGACGGCGCCGCCGCGCTCTCCTTCACCCCGCTGTCCACCGAGGAGTCGCTCGAACTGTTCGACCGGCTCGTCGGAGCCGAACGGATGGGCGCCGAGCCGGCGGCGGCCCGCCGGCTGGTCGACCTGTGCGACCGGCTGCCGCTGGCGATGCGCATCGCCGTGGCCCGGCTCACCGCCAGCCCGGCCTGGTCCATCGCCGACCTGGTGGCCGAGCTGGAGGACGAGCGCTCCCGTCTGGAGGTCCTGGACACGGTCGACGGCGCCAGCGTGGCCGCGGCGCTCACGGCCACCCGGGACCGGCTCGACCCGGAGGCCTCCCGGCTGCTTGCCCTGCTCGCCCTCCACCCGGGGGCCGAGGTCGACGTGCCGACCGCGACCGCCCTGCTCGGACGGGACGAAGCGGGCGCCCGGCGCGCCCTCGGCATGCTCTCGCTGTACCACCTCACGGTGGAGAACAGCCCCGGACGGTACGAACGGCACAGCCTGGTGCGGCTCTACTCCTCCCACCTGCTGGACCGTGAACTGACCGGGGAACAGCAGGCCGCCGCGGGCCGACGCCTGCTCGACTACTACCTGGAGGTCACCGCGGAGGCCTGCCGCGTCGTCGGCGCCGCCGAGGACGATCCCAACCGGGCGCTGCACCACAGGCCGACGGTGCTGCCGCGGCTGAGTACCGAGGCCGAGGTCCACGCGTGGTTCCGCCGGGAGGCGTCGGCCATCCGCTCCCTGGTCCAGCTCGCCTCGCTCAGCGACCAGTACGAGCGCGGCTGGCGGCTGGCCGACAACGCGGCCGTGCTGGGACGGGACCTCCCGGCCACCGCCGAGCGACTCGCCTGCGAGCGGGCCGGGCTGCGCGCCGCGGAGCGGTCCGCGGACCAGCGGGGCCGGGCCAGGCTGCTCGCCGCCGTCGGCGCGACCCTGGCGGGGCTGGGGCGCGACGAGGAGGCCCGGGCCCACCTGGACGAGGCCCGGGCGTGGTCCGCCGGGCGGAACGCCGAACCGGCCGCCGAGCACCCGGACGAGGCCCTGCGGTAGCTGTCGGACACGCTGGAGGGGGCGGCCGGTCCGGCCGCCCCCGTTACCGGTTCTCAGGCCGAGCGTGCGGCGAGCCGGGCGGCCAGCCCGGCGATGGCGGCGCCCGCGAGCCAGTGCGGACCGCTCAGCCGGCCCACCCGGCTGGGCAGGTGCAGCCAGTCGACACCGGCGTGGGGCCCGCCGACCGGGTCCGGCACGGCCAGCCAGCCGCCCGAGGAGACCAGCCGCAGCCCCAGCCGGGACCACGGATACGGCTCGTCGTCGCTGGGGACCAGGAAGTAGACGGTGCGGGAGAACCGGTCGTGCAGGACCGGACCGACCAGCCGGGGGTGTTGCCGCAGACCGCGGTCGAGGACGTCCATCCCCAGCGACTGCGGCATCCGTACCGCGTCGAAGCAGAGCCCGGTGGGAAGTAACACCAGCCCGGCCGACACGGTCGGCGGGCGCGCCGGTTCGGCGGGCGCGGCCCGGGCGGCCCGGAGCAACCAGTCGGTGTGGGCGCTGACCTCGATCCAGCGGGACATGGGACGGACTCCTTCGTCAGCACGCGGTGCGGCGGGTTCGATCACGGGCGGTTCCCCCCTTGCGGATGCGAACGGCGCTCGCCCGCAAGGGGGTTCAGGGGGATCAAGGTGATCGTTACGGAAACCCGTAGCGACCGGACGACGGCCGGTGTGGAGACTGGGTGTCACCTCTTCGGGTTTTGTGCGCGAGGCGCAGTCGAAGCCGGACATGGCGGCCCGAGTTGACAGAGCGGGCGGGTCTTTCAGGTGGAATCGATCGCCGACTCGCTGGTGCGGAGGATCCCCCTGCGCGCCGGCCGGGTCGCCAGCCAGGCGGGGACGCGCGCCCGCTCCTCGCCGCAGCCGACGGCCGGGCGGGCGGCCGACCCGGCACTGCTGGCCGTCCACTGCTATCCCACCGCCGACGCCGAGGTGCTCGCGCTGGCCGCGGAGTGGCTGGCCTGGCGCTTCGAGCAGGGCGGGCACGAGAGTGCCCGAGGGCCGCAGGTGGTCGAGCAACACGCCCTCCAGGCCGCCGCGCTGGGTGTGCCGGCAGGGGTCTCCGAGGAACCGGGGGCGAGCGCGTTGCGGGACCTCGTGGAGCGGGTCGCGGACGGCATGGGGGAGGCCTGGCGGCTCCGGTTCGGCCGACACGTCTGCGACTACCTGTCCGCCGAGGTCCGCAGTGCGGCCCGACGCGCTGCCGGACACGTCCCCGAGCTGGACGGATTCGCCGAGCAGCGGCGTGACCTGGGCGCCGTGCTCGCCTCCTTCGACCTGGTCGAGAAGGCCGTCGGGGCGCCGCTGCCACCCGTCGTCTACTTCAGCCGGCCCTACCAGGGCATGCTGCTGGCGGCGGCCGACACGGTCTGCTGGACCGACGACCTCCTGACCGCGGACGCCCCGCGGACACGGGCCGGGCACGAGAGCCTCGTCACGGTCGTCGGCGTGCGCCAGCGCCTGTTGCAGCCCGACGCCCGGGCCTATGTGTCCGTGCTGTGCGAGGAACGCCTCGACCGTTTCTTCGCCGACCAGGCCGAACTGGCCTCGCTGTGCGCCGAGCTCCGCCTGCCGGACGGCCTGCGCCGACTCGCCCTGGAATGCGCCGACCTGCTCGCCTGCTGGATGCGCGGCCAGCTGGAGTGGGGGTGGCGCACCGGCCGCTATCCGAGGCCGACGGAGGTGTGACCGGGCGGGACCGCGGTGCCCGCTCAGCGCGCGGGCATCATCAGGTCCCGCAACTGCCGTCGGTTGGCCAGGCCCAGCTTGGTGTACGTGCGGCCGAGGTGGTACTCCACCGTCTTCACCGTGATGAAGAGACGGTGGGCCACCTCGGCGTTGCTCAGGCCGCGCGCGACCTGTTCGGCGATCTGCCGCTCCCGGTCGGTCAACAGGCCTGCGGCGGTCGGCTGGGCCGTCGCAGACCCCGCTCCGGAGGGTTTCGGCGCCGCGGCCGGCCCGGGCTGTGGTTCCGGCCTTCCCAGCCGGGCGAGGTAGGCGGCGGCCCCCAGTCCGGCGAGGCGCTGCCGGGCCCGGTCGAGCCGGGCGAAGCTCTCGGTGTGCCGACCCGTGGTGGCGAGCAGCCGCCCGTACCGCCACTCCAGCAGCGCTCGCTCCAGGGGCTGGTCGTCGCTGCCGGTCGGATGGCTCAGGGCCTGCTCGTACCGGTGCGCCGCCTCGGCGGTCTCGCCGCGGGCCTCGGCCAGGGCGGCGGCCAGGCCGGTCAGCCACGGTCGCAGGGCGGGAGTGGCCGTCAGGTCCTGCTCCAGGAGGGAGAGCTCGGCTCCGGCCGCATCCAGGTCGCCGGTGTCGATCAGGGCCTCGACCAGCCAGGGCTTCCACAGCAGCTCGTTGTTCAGCGCCCGCCCCGGCGGGGCGGGCCTGCCTCGCAGCGGGCCGAGCGCCTCCAGGACTCCGGCCGCGTCGCCGCGCGCGTGGGCGACGGCGGCCGTCGCGGTGCCGGCGGCGACGGCCTGGGCCTCGTGATTGCCCAGGGCCGCGCACCAGCGCCGGGCGAGCGCCGCTTCCTCCTCCGCGGTGCGCCAGTCGCCCCGGGCCGCGGCGATCATGGCCGCCGCGCTGTGCAGCCCGCTGTACTGGACGGCCTGGTCCCGCTCCCGGGCCAGGGCCAGCCCGCGCTCGATGACCGGTGCCGCCTCCTGGTGGCGGCCGAGCAGCACGTAGGTGTGGGCCAGGTAACCGTGCGGCAGCATGACGCCGAAGTGGTTGAGCCCGCTCTCGATCCTGGTGGCCGTGGACTCCAGGGTCGTGGCGGCGGCGGTGAGACGTCCGACCGTTCGCAGGGCCGCGCCGAGCGGTATCCGCGCCAGTTCCCCGGTGTCGGTGCCCGGCAGCAGGTCCAGCAGCCGTTCCACTCCCCGTGCGGCACCGAGCTGGTGCACCGTCCCGGCCGCGCGGGAGTAGCCGGCGACCGTGACGATCTCGCTCGGCGCGTCGGGAGCCGCCAGTGCCCGCTCGGCCATCCGCACCGCTTCGCCACCGCGGCCGAGCCAGGTGAGCATGCCGGACATGAGGGTCGCGGCGAGGCTGGCGACGAAGTCCTCGTGGCCGGGTTCGGTTTCGGCCAGCACCTGCTCCAGCAGGGCGATGCCCCGGGGGCCCTCGCCGCGGAACAGGTAGGCGCTGCCGAGTGCGCAGGTGCGCAGTCGGCTGGGAGAGCAGTCGGCGATCGTGTCCATCATGGCCACCACCTCGCCGGTCCGTCCGCCGCTCGCGAGCCGGACGGCGGCCATCAGCAGCATCCGTTCGCGGTCGTCGCGCTCCGGGCAGAGCTGGGAGCCCCACCGCAGGTAGGTCGCGCAGAGTTCGAGCCTTCCCCGCTCGGCCTCGGCGGCGGCCTCCTGTTCCAGCTCGGCGGCGAGCCCGGCGTCGAAACCGGCCGACGCCGCCATCCGGTGCCGCCAGGAGGCGGATCTCGGCAGCATCGGGGCGGCCGCCGCGTGCAGCCGTTGGCGGTGGGCCGGGTCGGTGGTCGAGTAGACCGCCTCGCGCTGCAGCTCGTGCCGGAAGGCGACCGGTGTGGTGGGGTCGTTCGGCCACCAGTCGACGAGACCGGCGGACAGGGCCGGGGAGAGCGCCGCCACCCCGTCCGACAGGCCGGCCAGCTGGGCCACCTGGGCGAGACGCGCGCGGGTGGCGAGTACCGCCAGTGCCTGGAGCAGCGAACGGGTGGCATCGGGCAGCCCGGCGAGCTGGGACGTGATGGCGGAACGCAGCGAGGCCGGCACCACGGCCTGGTCGGCCGGCCCGGTCAGCGCCTCGACCGGGTTCTCGTTCAGCAGGGTCCGCAGGTAGAGCGGGTGGCCCTGGGTACGGCGGTGGAGCTCCAGCGCGAAGCCGGAGTGGTTCCGGGCCTGCGGGGCGAGGCTCAGGGCCAGCTCCGTGACCTCGTCGGGGGTCAGGGCACCGAGCCTCAGGTGGCGGGCCCTGCCGTCGCCGTCGAGGAGCCGGCGGCGGGCCGGGTCGACGTCGGGCCGGGTGATGCGGACCGCGAGGACGGAGTCCGCCCACAGCCGCTGATTGGCGAAGGAGAGGGCCCGCAGGGACAGCAGGTCGGCCCACTGCCAGTCGTCGATGACGCTCACCAGGGGCCGCTGGGCCTCCAACAGGCCGATCAGCGAGACGAGCTGGGCCCCGACCGCGGCCGGGGGCGCCGAGATGCCGTCCGGCTCCCGCAGGGTGGGGAAGCGCCGCAGCAGTTCCTCGTCCACTCCGGCGAGGAACTGCTGGAGGATGCCGTACGGCTGCTCGGTGCTGTCGCTGTCGCCGAAGGCCCGCAGCACGGTGAACCCGTCCAGCTCGGGTGCGAACCGGCCGACCAGCGCGGACTTCCCGATCCCCGGCTCGCCCTCCACCACGACGGTGCAGGGCTTGCCCTGACGCGCCTGTCCGGCGGCTTCGCGCAGGAAGGTCAACTCGTGCGTGCGTCCGACAAAGTGCGTCATCGACACCATTTCCGATGATGAGTGGTCAGCGTTGTGGGGCGAGTGCCGACCACAAAACCGCAGCTCACCGGGGATGGGAGTCGGGGTCCGCGCGGAGCGGTCTCGCTGATGGGGATCGTTGAGGCTGGGAGGATAACCGAGTTCCGGTGGCTAAGCCACCGAGCGCAACGGTTCGGTCCGCCGGGTGCCGGTGACGGACCGCCCCGGGACCGTGGCCCGACGCGGCCCGGGGCGCCGCATCAGGTGACGCCGCTCCACGCTGGTCATGCCGCCCCAGATGCCGTGCGTCTCCTTGTGCCGCAGGGCCAGCTCCAGGCACTGCCGGGCCACCGGGCAGCCGTCGCAGATCTTCTTCGCGGCCCGGACCCGGGGGTGGGTGGGGGCGAAGGCGTCCGGAGGGAAGAACAGTTCGGGGTCGGTGAACCGGCAGGCGCCCTCGCGGGCCAGGTTGAGGGCGGTGCGGTCGGACTCCGCGGAGGGCGCGGGGCCGTGGGGGCTCGGCAGGGTGGACACGTCGTCGCGGAACCTTTCGCTGCGATGGAACGGGTTGTTGCGCACGGATACGGGATCGGCCCCGGTCCGTCCTAGGGGGAGCCGGACGGACCGGGGCGGCCGGGTACCGGCCGGTCGGCGGCTTCGCGCGGTGACGGGGGGTGCGCTGGGCCGAAGGCGCGCCGGGTGCCCGGGGACCGTCGCCCGGCCGCCGGGTTCGGGGGCGGAACCGGAGGCCGGGCGACGGGGCTCGGGAGGTCGGGGCCGGTCGGGCCCCGGACCGGGGGGTTGCGCAGATGGGTACGGCGGACGTCCCGGGTTCGGTTCAGCCGGGTGTGCGGAGAACCTGCCCGAGGCCCGGCCGGAGCCGCGGGGGCGCCGGACCGCTCCTGAACCGGCGTCACACGGGCGGACGTTTCGAACACCGGCCGACTTGCAGGCCGACGTCGACCTACCGCGGGAGGGACAGCGATGCCGAGGGACAACGAGGCACCGGTCCAGGACACACCGGACACGTACGACCGGCAGACCCTCACGGAGCTGGCCCAGGCCGCCTACCGCACCTCCCGCGCCCTGCTGCTCGATGCCGAACTGCTGCTGGAGAACGCGCGCTGGCCGCGCGCGCACTTCCTGGCCGCGGTCTCGCTCGAAGAACTGGCCCGTGCCCAGGTGTTGCTGCTCGCGGAGCCGAGCGACCTGGCCGCCCCGGGGCCCGGGACGCCGGCCGGCACGCCGGAGGGGACTCCGGCCGCGGGCCCGGGGGAGGGTGCTCCGGTCACCAGGTCTGTCCGGCCCGAGGCCCCGCAGCCCTCCGCCGCCGTGAAGGACCCGGCCGGCACCGCGCCCGCCGACGGGGAGTCGGCCACCTCCGGGCGTTGCACCCTCCCGTTCCTCGAAGGGCTCGCCAAGAGCCTTCCCTACTCCATGCCCCGATGGCAGGTCGAGGAACTGCTCGACGTCGCGTGGATGCCGAAGGTCGCCGAGCTGCAGGGGCTTTCCACGCGCTACCTCGGCGGACGGCTCACCCAGCCCGAGGACATCGACCGGGCCACGGCGGAGCGTCTGGTGGGCCTGGTGCGGGTGGCCGTCGAGGCCACCGAGGGCTTGTGGCGCAGGTGCGACGAACTCTGGACCAGGGTGTTCGGGGACTTTCCGGTGGAGTGAGCGTCGCGAACCGGTGCCGGGCGGGGGCACGTTGCGGTTCACGGTGTCAGCCGGTCCGTCCGTTCTTCCTTGTCCCGTTGGGTGGTTGTGGTCATGCCGGGTTTCCTCGAGTCGCTTGCGCGTTTTCTGAATTTCGGTGGTTCGGGCAGGGAGGTTCCGTCGGGGTCGTCGTTCGCGGTGGTGGGGTTGTCGGGGAACGACTGGCCGGCGGTGGCGCCCGGGGATCTGGTGGAGGCGGCTGCGGGTTTGCGGGCGTTGTCGGCGTCGGTGGGTGAGGCGGGGCAGTCGGTCTCCCGGGAGGGGGTGGGGGTCACCGCGCTGGTCGGGGGGGAGACGGCGCGGGTGATGAAGGAGTCGGTGGCGGATGCGGGGGCTCGGGTGCGGGAGACCCAGGCGACGTTGGAGGAGGGTGCGGGGCAGTTGGAGGCTTCCGCGTTGCAGGCGGATTACGCGCAGTGGTCGGTGCGGTTCGCGGTGGCGATGGCGGTGTGGATGGTCTATCAGCTGATGGCGGCGGTGGCGGCGGCGGGGGGGATCGCGGCGCTGCTGGTTCCGGAGGTGCTGGCGGGGGCGCGGCAGTCGGTGCGGGAGATCGTGTGGGCGCTGGTGGGGGAGTTGCGTGCGGGGGTGATCCAGGGGGTGGGGCAGGATGCGGCGACGCAGTTGATCCAGTTCGCGGAGTATCGCAAGGGGTGGGACTGGGCGTCGGCTGAGGCTGCGGCGGTGGGTGCGGCGGCCGGTGCTGCGGGTGGTGGGGTGCGGCTGGGGTGGGGGCATCTGCCGGTGGGGGATGTGGGGCGGTTGTTGGCGCATCCGGTGGCGGGGGTCGGGGGTGGTGTGGCGTCGGTGGTGGCGTTGGCGGGGTTCGAGGGCGGGTCGGTCGATGCGAAGGTGTTGGCGGAGGCGATCGCCTCGGGCGCTGTGCTGGGTGTGGTGGGCGGGGGTGTGGACCTGGCGCACCGCGCGGTGATGCACAAGTCGCTGGTGGGATCCGGCTCTGCGGTCTACGGCGAGCCGCCCGCTCCGCTCGTGGAGTACACCGCCGTCGAAGTGACCCGCTCCGCGCGCAGGGCACGGGCCGAGGCGGATCCGCTGGTGGCGACGGCACGTGGGTTGTCGTCGCACGATCTGGAGCTGTGGTTCGCGGGCGTACCGGACCGTCGCCGTGAGGTGTACGCAGGGCTGTTGTCACAGGTGGCGGAGGTGCCACTGGGTGAACGGACCTGGGAGGAGCGCCGGTTCGAGCGCCAGGCGATGTGGGCCGGGGAGAAGGCGCTCACGGACTGGCAGGTCGAGCAGGGGCAGGTGCCGACGGTTTCGGGCAAGGGCAAGACCGTTGACACGGGTTCCTTCGAACTGCGGCCGGAGGAACAGGAAGTGTGGCGACGGGGCGCGGGCGAGCTGGCGCTCGCCGAGGGCCGCGAGGTGCGGACAGGACACGGTGGCGCGCCGCACCCGCCCGAGCCGGAGCAGACGGAGGCCGGGCCGTCCGGCCGCCCCGCCACCACGGCGCAGCCGGCCCATCGCCCCGAGGTGCTCCCGCTCCCCGGAGCCCATCCGCAGCGACCGACACTCGTCACCGGGAACCCCCGGATAGCGCTGCTCTCCTCGACGTACACCGAGCGCGTGATGGGCATGCCCCACGGCAACCAGGTGGAGTTCCAGCGCATCGCCGACCGGTTCGACGTCGTGATCGAGGTGCGCCCGACCAACCCCGGTGCGGTGGCCCGTCTGGCGGAGGGCGCTCTGCCCAAGCCGCCCGGAGTGAAGGCCAAGACGATCAACGAGCTCGACGTCCATCTCGGTGCCAGGCCGGAGGACCTGTCCCTGGTGGGTCTGTTCGAGCCGGTACTGCCGAACCCCCTGCCGGAGGCGGAGGCCCGGCAGCCCGGCCTGAGGGACCGGATCGAGCAGCGGTACCGGCAGCGCCGTCACGAGTACCAGGAACTGGCGCCGCAACTGAGCCGGGATCCCGCGTGGGAGGTACGGGACGGCCTGGTGTGGGGCCGGAACCGGGACGGCGAGCCGCGCCCGATCACCGGTGACCACGACATCTACGACATCTTCGAGCCGACCGGGAAACGGCCGACGCAGGAGCGGTACGAGGAGATCGTGGCCGCGATGCGCGAGGCGGACATGGGCGTCCAGCACGGTGCCCACCTCTACTGGACGCCACAGACCAGGTTCGAGCAGCTGATCTTCGACCGGATCGTGGACGACCACGTCGAAGGGGCCAGACCCGAGCCCCTGCTCCGGTTCATCCCGAACGTGCCACGCCCGGTGATCTCGGAGGCCCACCGGAACGCCCAGCACAGCAACGCCCGCCGGCCCAGCCTGGAGCCCTTCCTCGGTGAGGCCGCGGCCGCCTCCGAGCACGCCCTGATCGGCTACTACCCCGAGGACGCCCCCGACGCCGAGGCCGGGAACGACGCCCCCGACGCCGCAACCGGGAACGACGCCGACGAGCCGCAGCCGGCGGCGCCGGAGGACCCCGATCCGCCGGGAACGGTGAACGGCGCCGAGGACATGGCCCGCTACACGACCCAGTTGTCGAACCAGGACGGCGTGTGGTTCTACGACCCGAGCGTCTCCCCGGAGGAGCAGCAGCGTCTGATCGAGGCGGCCGCGCGGCTTCCGCGCGACGAGCGCTTCTACACCGTCATGGTCGCGGGCTCGGGGGACCAGGGCGTCCGTTGGGGAGGCCGGTTCCATGACGCAGGGCAGTTCGCCGGCGTCCTGCACAGGGTGCTGCTCGCCGCAGAGGTGGGCGACCGGACGCTCCAGCTGGTGATGCACGACGGAGCCTGTTCCCCGTCCGAGCCCGGAACGGAGTCGTTCGCGGCCGAGACGGTGCGACACCTGGCGGAGCGGGGCACCTACGTCGACCTCGTCGCTGCCGACGGCATCCCCTGCCTGATGCCGCAGCCGCGCTCGGGCGGTCCGGGGAACGGGCCGTCCTCGGCGCAACTGGTGGCCGTCCGGGCGGCCGGTGACTCCGACGACGGCCCGGGAATCGTTCCCGGCAGGTGGAAGCGGTTCAGCTGCCCTCCGGACGGGGTCCGGCAGTTGCGCGAGGAACTCCTCGGGCCCTGCCTGTCGCTCGACGACTCCCGGCTCACCGGTGGGCTGCCGCCCGGCTACCGTGAGCTCGGCCCCGAGGACACGATCGATCGACCGCTCCCGGGCTCGGTGTCCTTCAACGGCGGTGTGCCGGAGATCGTCGAGGAGGTCAGTGCCGTCTGGCACGGGACGGAGGCGGAACTGGCGGAACTGCTCGGCGGCGAGGAGGTCAGTGCCGTCTGGCACGGGACGGAGGCGGAGTCGGCGGAACTGCTCGGCGACGTGGACGGGCCCGAGGCACTCCGGCTCCCGGCCGTGGAGATCCCCGAACTCCGCACGGAGCCCCCGCCGTCCGAGTCCGCCGACGACGTCGGGGCCGACGGGGCCTCGGACTTCGACTTCGAGGACGCCGCGGGCGCGTCGGACTTCAGCCACGAGCTCGCCCCGCCCGCCGATCGGCCGGGCTCCGAGGATCCCCGGACCGGGAGCCCCGGCACCGACCGGACCGCCGTCGACCCGGACGACTACCCGCCCACGTCCCGCCAGGGGATGGTCCTCGCCCTCGGGGGGCAGCGCATCGACGCGGCGAGCCTGCGGCACGGCTCCGACGCCTACCTCGACACCGTCGCCGATGCCCTTCGGCGCCACGGGGTGCCCGGCGTCGAGGACGGCCCCACGCTGCGCGCCGCCCTGCTCGCGGACCTCGGCGAGTCCCTGCGCGACCCGGATTCGGCACCGGCCCGGCTGCTGCCGGACCGCACCGACCGGGACTCGGTGCTCCGGGCACTGCGAGGAGAACCCGGACACTGGGACGATCGGCTCACCGAGGTGGTGCCGCACCTGCTGGCGGACCCCAGGTACGGCGTGGCCCTGCGGACCCTCCACCCCGACGGCGGTGGCGGCGAACCCCCCTCCGCAGTGCACGGGACCGAGCACCGGACGCGGACCGTCGATGTCGTCCGGTTGGAGGACGGTTCCGGGGAGCACGCCTGGGCCGTGCTCGAAGGTGAGCGGACGGTGCTGCCGGAGTGGCTGCCGGACCTCGTCGAGGAACTCGAGGGACTGGCGCGTGAGCAACTCTCGGAGGCCTTCGAGTGGTTCAGGGACCGGCTGGACGAGATCGCGGACACCTCGGGCGTCGAGCTCGCGCCGGAGTCGCCCGAACCCCACCTGGAGAACGCGAAGTCGTATCGCTGGAACCATGCGATCGAGGTCGAGAGTCGACGCCGCACGGGCGACCTGACGCCGGTACCGCCGGAGGACCGGTACGTCCAACCGATGACCTGCCACAGCCTGCGGGAGGCGGCGGTCGCGCTCGCCGCCGTCCGGGAGTCGATGGCCACGGCCCGTGCCGACCACCCCGGAGTCATGGGCCGGGCCGAGTACCGTCGCGCGGAGGAGTTCCAGGCGCTCCTGCTCACGGCGTACCCGGTGCTGTCCCCGTTGGTGTCCTACGGGACCCACGAGGAGTTGCTCGCCTTCGTGCGCGAGCGCGACACGGTGCAGGGCCTCTTCGTCCTCGCCGGCGCACACGGGCGCAGGGTCCACCAGTCGCGTCAGCTGATCCGGGAGGCCCCGGACCTGCTGCTCCGATCCTCCACGCTGATCGACAGGTTGACCGACCCGGCGCGGAACCGGGGCAGCGGGAATCTCTGGGCGGACCCGGCGCGGGCCGAGGCCGTGCGCCGCCTGCACACCACGGCCGTCGGGACGGCGGAGTTCGAACAGCCCGGGAGCGAGCTCGCCCGGAAGCTGCTGGACGACCGGGTACCGGGGCCGCCCGTGGAGGTCGAGAACTGGTGGGACGAGTTCTCGCAGGTGTCGGAGGTCCTGCGCGGGCTGGACACGGCCGTGGGCGCCGATCCGGACCGGTCGATCCGGCGGATGACCGGGCTCGGGGTGGAGAGCGGGCTGGTGCTGGGACCGGTCCCGGTGCGCGCGACGGAGCCCGGACCGTCCTACCTCGACGATCCCGAGGCCTTCGTGGCGGCCGTCCAGAGGGCGCGCGAGCGGGGCGGGATCCCGTACCTGATCGGCGACGGGGTCCTGGGCGGGCAGGCGGAGCCGGAGGGCGGGCGGACCTTCGGCATCGAGCTGACGATCGTCTTCCCGCCGGGCACGCCGGAGGCGGAACAGTCCCGCCGGCTGGCCGCGATGATGTCCGACTTCGTCGCGGAGGGACTGAGCAAGGACACCCGGTGGTACGACCACGACCTGATGACCGCCGAGCGGTACACGGCCGATCCGGACGGCTGGCGCTTCCAGACCGAGAAGAAGGTCGCCGCCGAGCTGATCTCCCCCGTCCTGCGGGACACCGAACTGACCTGGCGCAACCTGGGCAAGGCCTGCGACATCGTCACCAGGCACGGTGGCCTGGCGCCCGGCGGCACCGGCGGCGGGCACATCAACATCGGCACGGGGGACTTCGGCCACGAGGCCGCGCGGTACAGCGACCTGGTGGGGGCCGTCCGGGGCTACGAGGACCTGGTCTACCGCCTCGCCGGGGATCCGCGGCAGCCGACCCACCGCGGGATCCGGGCCTGCCGCCCCAACGAGCAGCCGCCGGCGGAGGGCTTCCGGACCCTGAAGGAGGTGTACGACCCGGCTCGGGGCCGGTACTGGGCGGTCAACCTGGTCCCCGTCGACGGGCGGACCAGTGCGCGGGTGGAGTTCCGCAGCCCGGGCGCCTCCCTGGACAAGGGGGCGATCCAGAGCCACGTCCGCCTGGCGTACGGCCTGGTGGACGCGGTGGCGGCCCACCGCAACCGCGGGGTGCCGCTGCCGCAGCCGCCGTACGAGCCGGTCGGCAGCCATCACCGTACGGCGGGCACGGGCAAGGCGCTGACCGGACGGGCCCTGGCCGAGGACGGCAGATCGGCCCGGCGGCTGATCGACCTGGTCGCGCACGACCGGGCCGGCAAGGCGCAGTTGGCCGCGCTGTTCGCGCACACCGAGTGGCAACGCGACCTCACCCGGCTGCCCGGCGCCGGGTTCGCCGCGCCCGCCGGCCCGGCGGGGACGGCCGGGGCGGAGCGCATCCGTCCGTTCGGGGCGGCCCCCGGTGAACGGACACGCCGTCGTTCGGCGGTCAGCTACATCGACCACCTGCTCCCGGCCGACGAGACACCGGAGTCCCGGCTGGTGCGGGCCCTGGGGCAGCGGGCCGACCCTCTGAACGTCTCGGCCGCGCGGGCGCTCCTCGGGATCGGCACCGGTCTCGACCTGGCCGGCACGGCCACCCGCCTCGCCCGTCCGCTGGACACGCTCGACCGCGTGGTCCGCACGGTCCACCGACTCGCCCTGCGCGTGCCGGTCCGGGCCGAGCAGCGCGCCGAGCTGTTCCAGGACGCCCGAACGCTGGTGGCCCTGGTCCGGGAGATCACCGTGCCGAACCTCCGGGCGCTGCGGGGGCTGGAGGCGCTCGCGCGGCAGCGGTTCGGGGGCCGGCCGACCTCGGGTGGCCACACGTTCGACCAGATCGTCCGGGAGCTGGCCCGGCTGCCGCGCACCGGCGCGGTCTCCGTGGCGGACCGGGGGCGACTGCTGGACGCGGCGGCCCGGCTGCAGCAGCGTCGCGCCCCGGTCACCATGGAGGCCCTGACCCGGGAGTGGCAGGGCGCGGCGCGGGGGAGCGGCCGGCCGGGGACGTACGTCCTGCCGTGGTCCGCGCTGGATGACCGGCCGGAGGCGGCAGCGCCGGGCGGGTCCTGAAGAGCAGGGGCGGCGGACGGACGGCGGCTGTATCCGGGGCGAGGTGAGGACGCCCGTGGGAACGGGCGTGGAAGCCACCGAAGCCCTCACGGGCCGTCGGATCCCGGACCCGCTCCCTCGACCGCACCGGCTCCCGCGTCGGGGCCGTCGCCGTCGGTCCGCTCGCGTCGGAGGCCGGCCGTCAGTCGTCTGACACCGTCCTCGCCGTAACGGTGGATCAGCAGGCCGACCGCCTCGACGGCCCGGTGCCGGTCCTGGGGGGTCCACAGCCCGGCCGAGGGGTGTTCGTCCACCACCAGGGCCTCGGACAGCCGCAGTAACCGGCCGAAGCCCTCCTCGCCGAGTTCGAGGCGGGCCCGCAACATGAGCCGTCCCGGGGCGTCGGGGCCGGTCAGCAGGTGATGGGCCGCCGCGATCACGGACCGGGCGTCGGCGGGCGGCAGGTCCAGTCCGCCGGTGAGCGCCGCCCGGTCGGCCTCGACGGAGCCGGGGCCGGACTCCTCCGCCAGCCAGGAGTCGACCAGACGGCGGACCGGTGTGGCGTGCCACCGCTCGAAGGCGGTCCGCGACGGCGCGCGGACGCCGCCCTCGCGTGAGACCGACGAGCCGCATTCGAGCCGACCGTCGCCGGGATCTCCCGTCTGGGTCACAGCCTCCCCCAATTGCCTGTCCGCAGTGAGCGACCGGGATGCCGGCACCGCCGGGCTCGGCGCACTTCCTCCGGTTCAACGCGGTCGAACCGACGGCGGGTTCACCGTTCCGTAACGACCGGTTCCCGTGGTCTACCGCACAGGGGGCCATTGCGGTAATGGCGGGTGAACCGCACCGGGCGAGACGGCCGTAGCCAGGATGTCGAGGACCTGCGGCCGGTGGCCACGGGCCACTGCGGAACCCAAGGAGATCCAACCGTGCAGAGCACCGTGGAAACACTGGACCAGACCCGGGTGCGGGTACTCGTCGAGGTCCCCCCGGCCGAGTTCGCGCCGCACGTCGACATGGCGTACGCCACCCTGGGCGACCGCGGCGACGTCCCCGGCTACCCCGAGGGCGGGGCCCCGGCGTCGGCCGTCGAGGCCCACGCCGGTCGGCGGGCGGTGCTCGCCGAGGCCGTGGAGGACGCCCAGTGGCACTGGTTCGAGCGGGCGGCGAAGGAGCACGGGCTGCGGCCCGTCGGCTTCCCCCAGTTCGTCGTGCTCGCCTTCCAGGACGGCGGGGAGCTCCGGTTCACGGCGGAGGTCGACGTCCGGCCGACCGTCGAACTGCCCGAGTACCGCGGCCTGTCGGTCACGGTCGCACCGGCCGGGGTGCGGGCGGAGGAGGTCGAGGCGGCGCTGTCCGAGTTCCGGCTGCGGTTCGCCACCGGCCACCGGGTGGACCGCCCGGCGGGCCCCGAGGACATCGTGGTGGTCGACCTCGAAGCCGTGATCGACGGGCAGGTGCCGGAGGACTGCGTCGAGCGCGGGCTCGGCTACGTCATCGGCTCCGGCGCGCTCGTCCCGGGCATCGACGAGGCGGTGGTGGGGCTGTCCGCGGGTGAGCGGACGACCTTCCGGGGCGTGCTCGGCGGCGAGCGGACCGGAGAGGCGGCCGAGGTGGGCGTCACCGTGCTGGAGGTCCAGGAGAAGCGGTACCCCGAACTCGACGACGCCTTCGCGCGGTTCTCCCGCGGCCTGGACACGCTCGCGGAACTGCGTGAGGAGTGCCGGGCCGAACTGGCCGAGGTCAAGCGGATCGACCAACAGGCCGAGGCGGAGCAGCTGGTGCTGGAGGACCTGGTCGGACGGGCCGTCATCCCGCTGCCGGAGCGGGTCGTGGAGGAGGAGGTGGCGGCCCGCCGTCACCGGCTGGAGAGTCACGAACTCCCGGAGCGGGGAATGGACTTCGGCACCTACCTCGGCCGACTCGGCATCGGTGAGGAGGAGTTCGAGCGGGAGATCCGGGCCCAGGTCGAGTTCGGGTTCAAGGCCGAGCTCGTGCTGGACGCGGTCGCGTCGGCCGAGCACCTGGCGCCCGACCAGGACCTGTTCTCCGACTACCTGAACCGGGGAGCCGAACGGGACGGCCTCCAGGCGGACCAGTACGTCCAGGAACTGCTCCGCACCGACCAGCTGAGCCCCGTCCTCGACGAGGCGCTGCGCGGCACCGCACTGCTGTTCCTGCTGCGCAACGCCCACGTGGTCGACACCACCGGAGCGGCGGTGGCCCTGCCGGCGCTCGGCGGGAACGTCGAGGCGGAAGCGGAAGCGGAAGCGGGGGTGGAGGCGCAGGCGCGAGCGCAGGCGCAGGTGGAGGCGGACGCCGTCGCGCCCGGTGCCGAGGCGGCGGCCGGGATCCCGCTCTTCGCACCGCCGGACATCCGTTCCGTCGTCACCGAGTCCACGGCGGCGAGCGGCTGACGGCTGACGCACGACCGGACCGGAACGCGCAGCCCCCGTCGGCTCCCGGCGGGGGTTGCGGCCCGTCAGGGCGGCCAATGGACGCCAACGTCCGCCAACGTCCGCCAACGCGGAGCGCCGAAGCCGGCCCCCCTGACGTTGGCGCCCAGGCAAAACCGCAGGTCAGCGCTGTCCCATGAGCAAGCCCGGCGGCCAAAGGGACCAACGGACGGCGGCTTGGCTGTGAGTTGGGTTGCCGTTGGGGTGGAAGTCCACTCTTTCTTCCAGAGGACACGGGCCTCACCCAGTCCGCCGCCAAGGCGGGCGGCGAACGGGCCCTCATGTGGGCAACCCGACTGGGATCAAAGAGGAGTGTGGTTTCGATGCAGGCCTCGGACCTGAACGTCAGTCGCACGGCGCAGTACACCGGCACCGGTGCCGACAAGCCCGGCGGCGGCGCCACCACCGGCCGCGCCGTCCGCGGCGCCACGCTGGACGAGGCCACGCTGGCCGAGCTCTACCGACTGCACGGCGGCTACCTGCTGCGGGCCCTGCTCAAGGTCACCAGCGGTGACCGGTGCAAGGCCGAGGACATCCTCCAGGAGACCTTCGTCCGGGCCTGGCAGCACCCCGAGGCGATCTCCCAGGGCCCCGAGCGCAGCCGCCCCTGGCTCTTCACGGTGGCCCGGCGCATCGCGATCGACCACTTCCGCATGCAGAGCGCCCGCCCGAAGGAGGTCTCCAACGAGGCCCCCGAGGAGCGCGTCCTCAACGCAGACCCGCTGGACTCGGTCCTGATGGCGCACGACCTGGCCGGCGCGCTCGCCGAGCTGCCGCCGCACCACCGGGACGTGCTGGTCGAGCTGCACATGAAGGGCCGCTCCGTGGCCGAGGCGGCGAAGGTCCTCGGCGTCCCGGCCGGGACGGTGAAGTCCCGCAGCTTCTACGCCGTCCGCGCGCTGCGCCCGGTGCTGGAGGCCCGCGGCATCGGGACCACCACCGCCGCCTGAACCGAAGACTTCCCCGAGCCCCCGCTCGGGGCGGGCCACCGCTCGCCGGCGGCCCACGTGAAAGCCGGAACCGTCAACCCGAGAGGTGGAACAGTCCATGGCTCCCCAGCAGAGCACCCAGGCAGTCAACGCCGATGCGATCGACCACATCGTCGACGCCCTCCAGAAGGCCTTCCAGGTCGGCGAGGGGCACTTCGGCACCCTCCAGAACAGCCAGCGCATCCTCGAGGCGGCGTGGCAGAGCAACGCCGCCGAAGCCTTCTTCGAGCAGAAGGTGGCCAGCTTCAACCGCGCCTTCACCAACGTCCTCACGGACTACCAGCAGCTCATCGGCCTGCTGAAGCAGACCGCCACGCAGTACCGCGCCGCCGAGGCCAAGGCCAACTCCATCGTCGGTTCGGCCTGACCGGGCCCGATCGCCACCCCCTCGTAACCCGCTCCCGAAGAGAGGAACTCCCATGGCCGGCTCAAGCTACCTGGTCGACTACGACGAGGCCAACAACTACCTCCACCAGGCGAACGCCACGCTCCAGGAGATGGAGACCGACAACCGTCAGGCCCGCAACCTGTTCAACGACCTGAGCGGTGACCGGGTCTGGCAGGGCAGCCCGTCGCACCAGCGCGCCCTGCAGCTCTTCAACGACCTGGACCTGCAGTACCAGCAGCTGCACACCGCGCACGGCGAGATGACCGAAGCCGTCCAGCGCATCATGCAGAACTACAGCGCCACCGAGGACGAGACCACCCGTCTGTGGCAGCAGGCGCACAACGTCTGACGGTTCACGTCAGCTGACCGGTCCTCACCGGACCGGACGGTGCTTCAGCGCCCGGGCCGAGCATGCGCGCGGCCCGGGCTCCCGCACTGGGTCGAGGACCCGACACCGCGCGAGAGAGTGAGAGGTGAGCTGTGGCCAGCAACCCGAACAGCACCCATCCGACGGACAGCAACGTCCAGAACAGCTTCCCGAGCAACAGCAACACAGTGAGTGACCTCAACCAGCTGTACGGCGACTTCGGTCTGTCCGGCGCCCCGGCCAAGCCCGTCGTCAAGGTGACCCCCGACGAACTGCGCCAGTTCGGGAACCAGCTGATGGCGCTCACGCCGAAGATCGACACCGCGATCCAGAACATCAGCAACAACAAGGTCCTCGCCGGCCTGTTCCCCGAGGCCACGAAGATCGCCGACCTGATCTCCAACTCGGACAGCAGCCGCGGCGCCCAGCTGATGAGCGACCTCAAGAGCCTGGAGTCCGCGCTGACCAAGCTCGCCGGCGCGCTGATCGAGACGGCCAACCGCTACCAGAGCGTGGACGACCTGAACTCGTACCTGGTGAGCAACATCGACACCATGGTCCACAACGTCGAGGCGTGGCTGCCGTCGTCCTCGTCCCCGTCCCAGCCCGCCGGCGGAAGCGGCAACTAGCCACCGGGCCGCAGCCGCACCGCCTTGGCCGACGATCCGAGGAGAGAGCAGTGGGCACGTACGACACCTGGGACTGGCGGCAGATCGAGAACGCGATTCTCGGCACCTACGGTCCCGACTACGCCGGCACGGTCACGCCCTCGGTCAGTGACCCGCTGTCCATCAGCGGTGCCGGGGCCAGGTTCGCCCAGACCGGCATGGACCTGGAGAACCTCAACGTCGAGGTGACCCGGATGATCGAGCAGCTGACCGGCCACTCGGGCATCTGGCAGGGGCCCGGCGCCGAGGACTTCCGCGCCACCATGTTCGAGCTGGTCGGACGGATCCAGCAGCGCGCCGACCCGATCCTGGGCAACGGCGTCGGCCACGGGACCACCCCGTACGCCGTCACCATGCAGCGGATGTCGGACGCTCTCGCGAACGCCATCATCGAGATCCGCCGGATCGACTCCGAGGTCGCGGTCGAGGGCGCGGCGCGGTACAACAGCGCGCCCCTCGAACCCGGGACCACCAGGACACCGATGCCCGCCCAGGCGGGCATGAGCATCGTGCCGATCGACCAGTACCCGGAGCTGGTGGAGCAGCTCAACACCCGGATGCGGGCGGTGATCACGCAGCTGGCCACCACCTACGACGACGCCGCCGCCGCCCTCAGCCCGATCGCCCGGACCGCGTACCCGGTACCGGGTGCCTCCACGGATCCGGCGCTGCGCACCGACCTGCCGGGCGGCCCGGTGCCGATCGCTCCCCTCGCACCCGACCTGGGGAACCTCACGGACCACCACGTCGACTCGCTGTCCCTCTCCGCCCCGGCACCGCCGGGCGCGGGCCCGGTTCCGCACCTCGACGTGCCGGGGCCGCCGCCCGTGGCCCACCTGGCGGTGCACCTTCCGTCGGCGCCGTCGTCCGACCTGCCGACCCCGGCCGGGCTGCCGGTCGGTGGCGGTCCGAACCCGCCGCTCGACGTGCCGGTGAAGACGGTCGACGGCTACGACTCGCTGTTCCACGGCGTCGGTGCGCTGCCCAACAGCCTCGCGTCCGCGATCGAGCACCCGCTCGACCTCTCCCCGGAGGTGCCCGCCATGGGCACCCTGGCGCTGACCGGCGGGTACGGGGAGGTGCTGAGCGGCAACGAGGCCCAGCGGGTCCAGTCGGCCCGGCTCGCCGAGCTGCGCGGCGTCATGGCCGAGGAACGGGTGGTCGCCCCGGGCCTGCTGTCCAGGCTGGAGGTGGGCAGCCCGGGGTTCCGGACCGTCACCACCGTCGGCGGCAAGCTGGCGGTCGGTGAGGAGCTGGCCGCGAGCCGCTACCGGACCGAGCTCGCCCACGGTCCGTACGGCCCGCACCTGCCCGGAACACCCGGCATGCCACTGGCTCCGGCGCCGCACGGCGAACTGCCGTACAAGTGCGGGGAGTCCCGCACCGGTGAGAAGAGGATCAAGCTGACCGAGGACAGCGAGGTCTGGGGCGCCCACCCGAAGGGGCGCACCGCGGTGGCGGGCGAGGTCGAGGAGTACGCGGGCCCCCGGTTCGGTCCGGACCCCGCGCGCCGCACCGCCTCCTCGGTGGAGGGAGAGGTCGTCCAGCCGGTCCGGCGGGACACCGAGGAATCACGCACCTCCCAAGGGGACGACACCCGGGGCGAGTCGTCGCAGTGGCTCGACGACCAGCCCGAAGACCTGCTGCACCCGCGTCGACGGTAGGAGCGCGCCATGAACGAGACGTCGGACTCGAACTCGAACCCGAACACGGACTGGCAAAGGGACTGGCAGAACGGCGACGCATCGGCGAACGCCACCCTCAGCGATGTTTCGAACCAGAACAGGCGCGATACACCGGTCAACACCACCAACGACGACATCCCACAGGAGCAGGGCCTTCTCACCAAGGACCCGCACGCGATGACGTGGAAGGAGATCCAGTACCTCGTCCTCGGCTCGGTCGACACCGACAACGAGACCGCGCAACGCGCGCTGGAGACGACCAGCAGCCCGCAGTCCTTCTACGACGCCGGCGCGACCTTCGACCACGCCACGCTCCTGATGGACGACCTGATGCGTTCGGTGGTCGGCATGACGAACGGATTGGTCGGTGACGGCGGGGCCTGGCAGGGGGACACCGCCACCAAGTTCGCGAGCATGATGGACGCCTTCATCAGCGGCATCCAGAGCCGGTCGGAGAGCCTCTGGGACTACGGCAACCAGATGCGAAATGCCGGTAACGCGTTGTACGACGGCATCCAGAAGATCGTCTACTGGAACCAGTGGGGAGCGAACGAGGCCCTCAGCAGGCAGGCGGCCTACCTCGTGAGCAGGGGAACGACCGTCGTCGCGGTCTCGACCTTCCCCGAGATCGTCAATCGGATGCAGTTGGAGATGGCCAAGGCGCTCGTCGATCTGAACCAGAAGTACTCGATCGCGCGGACCAACCTGCCGGCGCTGAAGACGCTCAACTACGTCACGCCGAACGGGGGTGGTCCCACCCCCAAGGCCGATCCCGGAAAGCTCAACCTCAACGGCAGCGGCAACGCGGACCTCAACCTCAACGGCAACGCCGGCCTCAACCTCAACAGTCCGCTGGGCGACTACAACAGCTCGTTGCCGAACAGCGACAGCTTCCTCCCCCCGGGGAGCAAGACACCCGGCCTGTCCTCGCTGAAGACCGATCTGCCGAGCAGCCCGAACCTGCCGGGCCTGAACGGGCTCGACAGCAGCGTCCCGAGCTTCAAGGCGCCGGGCAGCCCGAGCCTGCCCGGCTACAACGGCCTCAGCGACGGGCTGGGCAACTCCAGCCTGCCGACCTACACCCCGCCCAGCTACGACTCCAGCGCGCCGAACTTCAGCTCGCCCAGTCTCGACCTCTCCCCGCCGAGCTACAGCGACCCCTACAGCTCGCTCTACAACCCCTCGTCGAGCAGTGGCTACGGCCCGGGCTCGTACAGCTCGCTCCTCGACAGCAACGGCGTCGGCGGGTACATGCCCTCGATCGGCGGGTACCCCGGGCTCGGCGGGCTCGGGCTGGACGCCAATTCGGTGCGGGCCGTCGACAACGCTCCGCCCGGGGCGATCTCCCCGGACAAGCTCAAGCTCGAGCAGCAGGCGGCCGAGGAGGCCAGGCTCGCCGGCCTCGGCGCCTCCCAGCGGGTGCCGACCAGTTCGCTGGAGGCGGAGAAGACGGCCCTGCAGAACTCGATGAACTCCGGCCGCGGCGGCATGCCGATGATGCCGGGCGCGGGCATGGGCGGGGCGCCGCAGCCCGATCGCGGGCGCGACCGCAACACCTGGCTCGTGGAGGACGAGGAGACCTGGGGCGCCGAGACCGGTGTGTCCACGGGGCTGCTCGGCCGCTGATCTCCGATGCTCTCCGAAACACCGTGAACACCTGCTGTCCGCCGTGGGCCCGTGGCCCGCGGCGGACAGTCGTGTTTGCCGATCTACCGTTGGTTGCCGATGTGTTGGGTGGTTGTGGTCATGCCGGGTTTCCTCGAGTCGCTTGCGCGTTTTCTGAATTTCGGGGGCTCGGGCAAGGAGGTTCCGTCGGGGTCGTCGTTCGCGGTGGTGGGGTTGTCGGGGAACGACTGGCCGGCGGTGGCGCCCGGGGATCTGGTGGAGGC
>NZ_JBFBFA010000047.1:0-59079 GCF_040683915.1 Kitasatospora sp. NPDC093102
CCCTCCCGGGCCCGGCTGCACGTCCGCGAGGAGGTGCCGTTCTTCACCGGCCGCCGCAAGCCGGTCAGCGAGCTGCTGAACGGCCTGGTCTGAGCGACCGCGCGGTCTTCGGAGGCCGGTTCCCTGCGCATCACGCGGGGGAGCCGGCCTCCGCGCCGTTGCGTTCCGGCCGTGGCCCGGCGAACTCGCGCAGCACCTCCGTGTAGTAGGTGCCGAAGTCGACCCGGGTGATGTCGCTGAGGCGGTACTTGCCCGGCTTCGGGTACCAGCGCGCCTCGGTGTCGACCTCGTGCAGCCGCAGTGAGCGGGGGCGCAGCTCGGTGACCGTGCCGACCCGGAGGATGCCCGGATTGATGTGCTCGGCGTGCAGGGAGACCAGTCCGTACTCGGCGCCGGCGGCGGCGAGCAGGCCGGCGTGGTCGTCCAGCGGCAGGTCGGCGGCGGGCAGGCGGAGCGGCCACAGGCCGCGGCCGCGCAGCGCCCGTACGGTCAGGGACTCCTCGCCGCCCCGGTCGCGGACCTTGTGCAGGGTGCAGGTGTGGACGGCGGTCCAGCCGTCGAGCTGGTGGTCGGCGCAGTTGGCGAGCAGGGTCCAGACCGGGCCGGTGTGGAGGACGAAGCCCTCCAGCCGTTGCGCGCCGGGGAGGGTCCGGCGCAGCCGGACGAGCCGCCCCTCGTCCCGGGCGCGGTCGAGTACGTCGTGGTCCCGCTTGTTCATGGACGGAAGTCTGGCCTGGTCAGCGGGGATGTGCAGTCGGTTTTACTGGCCCCGGTGCGGGCGCAGGGCGGCGCGGAGCCGGGCGTCGGGCAGGACGGCCGGGCCGTTCATGGCGACGGCGGTGAGCAGTTCGCGCTCCTCGTCGTCGGCCAGGCCGCGCTGGCGGGCCGGGCGGACCTCGCGCAGCACCTCCTGGCCGATCGGCGAGGCCCAGCGGGTGTACGGGTAGACGTCGACCCGGGCCATCAGCAGGGTGCCCGAGGTGAGCACCAGTGGCAGCGAGAACCAGGCGAGCGGGGCGACGGTGTCACCGCCGGTGAAGCCGCCGAGGGCCAGCGCGGCGGCCAGCAGGATCAGCGACAGCAACAGCGCGTGCCGGACCTGCCGGATCACCACCACGGTGTTGCGCTGCACCAGGGCCGGGGTGGCCAGGCCCGCCAGTGCGAGCCGGGCTCCGATCTCCAGCACGGTGGGGTGCTCGGCCATCGCCCGGCGCAGCTCGTCCGTCCGGCACTGGCCCTCGGGACCGACCGTGGCGATGACGGCCCGCTCCAGGCGGCTGCGGCCCTTGGGATCGACCACGGTGGTCCAGCCGGTGTGCGCCAGGTGCAGCCGTCCGCGGCCGGCCATCAGGACGAGGGCGAGCTCGACCACCCGGCCCGGCCCCCCGGCCAGGTAGGCGGTCTCGTACAGGCCGATGCCGACGGCTTCGGGGGGCCGCAGGCCGTTCCGGTCGGCCAGGGCGTCGGCGGTGGCGGTCATCCGGACCAGTCGGAGGGAGGACAGGACCGCCGCGACGCATGCCGGGATGAGGAACAGCAACCACATGGGCTTGTTGTATGCCTGCGTCGACGGCGCGCGGGACGTCTTCCCGGTCCGCGATACCGAACTGTGACGTCCGGCGGGCGCCGCCGGAGTCAGGATCCGCCGCCGCAGCTCGACCCGCAGGCGGCCGACGTGGTGGACGACGTGGTGGACGACGTGGTGGACGACGTGGTGGACGAAGCCGGGCTCGGCGAGCCCACGTGCGAGCCTGCCGGGGGTGTCTCAGGAGCCGCAGCCGCCGCCGCAGCTCGATCCGCAGCTGGAGCCGCAGCTGGAGGAGGACCCGCAGCTGGAGGAGTGTGAGGAGCCACAGCTGGAGGAGTGCGAGGAACTGCAACTGGACGACCCGCAGCCGGAGGAGCCGGAGGAACCGGAGGAGCACGACGAGGACGAGGAAGACGACCCGGACGACGACGCGGCCGAGCCCGCGGCGGTCGCCTGCCGTACGGCCTCGTCCTCGGCCCCCGCGGCCAGCATCGCGGCCTCCAGCTCCGGGTTCTCCAGCCCGGCGGCGGCCAGGCCGCCGAGCGCGAGCGCGCCGAGCAGCGCGCCGCCGACCAGCTTGGGCGACACCCCGTCCTTGGGCGTCCACGGCGTGCCCTGCATCAGGGAGAGCTGGCGCTGCCCGGCCGGGGTGATCCGGCCCTTGAGCGGCCGGGTGACGAGCAGCGTGACGACGCCCACGAACAGCAGCAGGCCCGGAACCCAGAGGTTCGGGCGCTCGTGGCCGGCGGCGCCGTCGTCGAGCAGCTCGGCGGCCACCGCGGAGGCCACCACGACGAGCAGCGCGAGCCAGAGCAGCCGACGGGCCCTGGCGGCCCGCCACTGCCGCTCGGGGCGGTGCAGCAGGCCGCGGTCGGCGAGCCGGTTGCCGATCGCCCAGACGGCGGGGGAGCGCGTCACCGTGCGGCGCAGCGGGCCGATCTCACGGCTCCCGGTCGGGCCGACGGCGTCCTGGATCGCCTTGTCGACGGCGTCGTACGGTTTGCCGCCGGTGAGCGTGACCAGGCCGGAGCGGCTGACCACGGCCTGCTCGCTCAGGTGCATCCGGACCAGGGCGGTGTCGAACACCCGCCCCGCCCCGCCGGACAGGTACGCCGTGTCGAGCAGCGGCAGGCCGCGGCCGGGCAGGCCCTTGGCGTACCGGACCTGGCTGACGCGCTGCCGGGTCCGGGCGGCGTACAGGGCGGCGGCCGCCAGCAGGACGGCCGGGACGATGAAGTAGCTGTTGTGCCACATGGATGGTTCCCCCGGGGTGGTGATTGTTCGTCAGGGCGTTGCGGAGGCCGCCGGCCCCCGGCGGCGCAGGGCCCGGCGCAGGCGCGCGAGCGGGCCGGGCGGCCGTACGGGTGCCGGGTGGAGCCACTGTTCCAGGGCCCGGCGGTGGTCGGCGGCGAGCGGGCCGCCGTCGGTGAGCACCCACTGCGCGAAGGCCCGGGCGTCGGCGCGGTAGCCGCCGGTCTGCGGGTGGGAGCGGGCGTAGCCGAGGAAGAGCGGCCCGTACTGCGCCCCGAGCGCGCGGGGCAGGTCCGGGGCCACCTTGGCGGTGGTGTCCCGCCGTTTGGCGGCCAGGCCGGCGGACTGGGCGCGGACCTGGCGCTCGTCGAAACCGGGCGGGACGGGCCCGCCGGCCACCAGGGCGGCCAGCAGTTCCTCCTGACGCCGGGCCAGGCGCTGCCGGGCGGCGGCGAGGTCCCCGGAGGCGAGGTCCCCGACGGCGAGGTCCCCGACGGCGAGGTCCCCGACGGCGAGGTCCCCGACGGCGAGGTCCCGGTCGGTGTTCTTCCGCGCTGTGGTCGGGTCGGTCATCACCGGGTGCTCCCCTCCAGCACTCGGCGGATGGCGTCCAGTTCACCGGCCAGCTCGCTGGGCGGCGGGAAGTTGGCGTCCCGCTCCAGCAGGACCCCGGGCGGGGCGACCCGCGCGCACAGTTCGGCCAGCACGTCCAGCACGGGCTCGGTGACGGGGTGGGCGTGGGTGTCGTGCCAGACGCCGTCGACCAGGGTGCCGCCCGCGACGTGGACGTAGGCGAGCGCCTCCAGCGGCAGGCGGTCGAGTTCGGCGGCCGGGTCGATGCCGAGGTTGACCCGGTTGGTGTGCAGGTTGGCGACGTCGATCAGCAGTCGGACGCCGGTGCGGCCGACCAGCTCGGCGAGGAACTGTCCTTCGGTTAACTCGTCGTCCGGCCAGGCGAGTTGGGTGGCGATGTTCTCCAGGGCGAGCGGCACCGGAAGCTGGTCCTGGGCGATCCGGACGTTCTCGGCGATCACCCGCAGCGAGTCCCGGGTGCGGGGGACGGGCAGCAGGTGGCCGGCCTCCAAACCGCCGGCCCGGACGAAGGCCAGGTGCTCGGTGACCAGCGGGGAGCCGAGCGTCAGCGCGGCCTCGGCGAGCCGGGCGAGGCGGCCGGGGTCGGGCAGGTCGGCGCCGCCGAGGCCGAGGCCGACGCCGTGCGGGACGACGGTGACCCCGCGTTCGCGCAGCACGGTCAGGGAGTCGGGCAGGTGGTCGGCGCAGATGTTCTCGGCGACCACCTCGACCCAGTCCAGGCCGGGCTGGCGCTCGACGACGGTGTCGATCTCGCTGCGCCAGCCGAGGCCGACGCCCAGTCGGGGCGTGGCTGCGCGGTCGGCGGATTCTCGGGGCGCGGTGTCCAGGGCAGGGGAAGTCATCGGTTCGCCCCCTTCGGAGGGCCGGGTGGGAGGGCCGTCGACCGGTGCGGGCGTCGTCGCCGGAACCGTGCGGCCGTGCTGCTGAGAATGTCCCCGGGTGGGGTGGCTGCCAAGCCTCACCCGGTCTTCTCAGAGCATTATTTGAGCATGTCGTTCCGGCGGTGAGGGACCCCGGTTCCGACCCCGGGCCGACCCCGGGCCGTCCCCGCAGGCGGGGTGCCGTCCGGCGGGAAAACCGGAGGCGCCTGGCGGGCGGGCGAGGCTAGCGTGGCAATCCATGACTTCTTCGCCTTCCTCCTCCTTGACGATCCGTGACTTCCGCCCCGAGGACGCCGAGGCCGTGGCCACGGCCCACCGGGCCGGGCGCGAGCACCTGGTGCTCTCCGCCGAGACGCTGGTCTGGCTGAACGCCCGACCCAGCCCCGAGGAGCACTTCCGCACCTTCGTCGCAGAGCTGGACGGCCGGGTGGTCGGCGCGGTGCGCTGCGGGGTGGTGCTCGGGACGACGACCACGGGCGTCGGCTACGCCAACGGCAGTGTGCTGCCCGGGTTCCGGCGGCGCGGCGCGGCCACCGTGCTGCTGGCCGCGGCCGAACGGCACCTGACCGGGCACGGGGTGACCGAGGTGCACACCTGGCTGGACGACGAGCCCGCCTCGCTGGCCTTCGGCGCCGCCCAGGACTACCGGATCGGGCGCACCATGCAGTTCGCCGGACGGGACCTGACGCTGCCGCTGCCGTCCGCGCCCGTACTGCCGACCGGGGTCGAACTGCGCCCGGCCGCCGACTGGGCGGCCGACCCGTACCCGGTGTTCCTGGTCGAGGCGGACGCCATCCTGGACGAGCCGGGCAGTGAGGTGCCGATGGACGCCTACGAGTACGAGGACTGGCTGCGCGACGACTGGGCCCGGCCGGACCGGGACCTGGCGCTGAGCGTCGTCGCCGTGGTGGACGGCCGGCCGGCCGCGTCCAGCATGGTGCAGACCGACGGGGTGGACCGCTACTGGTCCGCGTTCACCGCCTGCCGCCGGGAGTTCCGCGGCCGGGGGCTGACCAAGTCGGCCAAGCTGGAGTCGCTGCGGCTCGCCGCGGCGGCGGGCTACCGGCACGCATACACCAGCAACGACACGACCAACGGGCCGATGCTGGCGATCAACGCATGGCTGGGCTACGAGCGCTGCGCGGGGGAGCGCAAGGGGATCAAGCAGCTGAAGCTGCCCTCGGCGCGCGTGCTCTGACGCCGCGGTCAGGCCGGCGGCGGGTGCGTGTGCGATCGATGCCGTCGCCGAGGGGTCGGTGCAGGTCCGAGGGGGCGGCCCGGGGGCTTCCGCGGGGTGCCGGGCCAGGCCACTTCGGCCAGATGTGGTCCAGACCATGCGGGACGAATCGGGGCAGCCCGGGTTGCTCCGGGCGCGAAGTGGCTTGAACCGACATGGTCTTGCTCCACTTCTGACACAGCATGGGCATAATCGCGCACATGACGATCAGCCGTGCGAACGTGAGCGCGATTGCCGAGGACCTCTACGTGTGGCTCCCGCCGAAGCGGGGGTGGGGCCTGGCCAACTGCGGGCTGCTGGCCTCGGAGACCACCGCGCTCTGGATCGACACGCCGTACGACCCCTCGATGGCCGGGGAGTTCCTCGCCGCGAGCCGGCGGCTGCTGCCGGACGGGGTCGGGATCGACCGGGTGGTCGTCACCCACGCCAACGGGGACCACCTGTGGGGCGCCGGGGTGCTGCCGGACGCCGAGGTGATCGCCACCCGCGAGGCACTGGAGCACATCCACTGGGAGCCCAGCCCGCAGCAGCAGCACGCGCTGGTCGTCAACAGCGACCCGGACTCGGCGCTCGGCGGCTACCTGAAGGCGCACTTCGGGCGGTTCGACTGGTCCGACACCGAGCCGGTGCGTCCCGACACCGTCTTCACCGGCGAGCTGGAGCTGACCGTCGGCCACTACCCGGTGCGGATCACCAGCCTGCCCGCCGCCCACACGGGTGGGGATCTCATGGTCCACCTCCCGCACCAGCGCGCGGTGTTCACCGGCGACGTGATCTTCTCCTCGACGCCCGAGCAGCCCGGCGACCACCCCTCGCACTGGGCCGGACCGCTGGAGAACATCATCGGCGCCTGCGAACAGGCCCTGGCCACCGGCGCGGAGATCTTCGTGCCCGGCCACGGCCCGGTGCTCGACCGCGACGGTGTCCGGGAGCACATCGGCTACCTCGCCTACGTCCGCGAGCGCGCCCACGCCCTGCACGCCGCCGGGATACCCGCCCTGGACGCCGCCCGACGGGTGATCGCCGAGCAGCGCTACCCCGAGCTCGGCCTGCCCGAGCGGCTGGTGCTCACCGTCGCGGCCGAATACCGGCACCTGGACGGCTCGGCCGCCCCGGGCGTCCTGGAAGCCATGGGCCAGGTCGCCCTGGTGGCCCGGGAGCTGGCCGAGGACGACATCCGCTCCCCGCGCCCGCGCACCGCCAGGAACTGACCCCGTCCGGAACCGGCACCGCCCGGGCGCCCCACCCGCGCCGCGCCCCCGGGCCCGGCCGAACCACCCGATCCACCCCGCAAGCACCCCCGAGGACTTCGATGACGCAGATCGCGCTGATCGTCCTGGCGCTGGTCGCCGCCGTGGCCGCGGCCGTGCTCGCCCGCGGCCGGGCCGGGGCCGTCGCCCGGGCGGTGGCCGCCGAGAGCGCGCTCGGCCGGGCCGAGGAGCGGGCCCGGGCCGCCGAGGGGGCGCTCGCCCGCGTCGAGCAGCAGCAGCGCGAGGCACAGGAGGCCGCCCGGCGCTCCGCGGAGGACGCCCGGCGGGCGGAGGAGCGCACCCGGGCCGCCGAGAACAGCGTCCGCGAGGCGCAGGAGGCGGCCCGGCAGGCGCAGGACACCGTCCGGGACGCCGTGCAGCAGGGCGACGCCGCGACCGCCCGGGCCGAACAGGCCGACCGCGCGCTCGCCGCCGCCGAGGCACGCGGCGCCGCGCTGCTCGCCGAGATCGGCCACCTCGCCCAGGAGCGGGTCGCCGCCACCGCCGTGCGGCTCACCCACGCCAACGCCCCGCTGGTCGGCCCGCTGGACCCGCAGGCCGTCGGCCCCGAGGCGGTCCGGGCACTGCAGGCCGTCCTGGACGCCGCCCAGGCCGCCCTCGCCGACGAGCGCGAGCGGGTGGACGCCGCCGCCCGCGCCGCCATGCGCGGCGCCACCTCCCGGATCCAGACCCTGCTGTACCAGATCCAGAGCCTGGTCCAGCAGCTCCAGCACGAGAACGACGACCCCCGGCTGCTGGAGGTCGACTTCCGCAATGAGGTCGCGCTGCGCCGGATCCAGACCGTCGCGGTGCTCTGCGAGGCCTGGCCGGGCCTGGCCCGCACCGACTCGCCGCTCGCCGAGGTGGTCGTCGGCGCGCTCTCCCGGGTGCCCGGCTACGCCCGGATCAAGGTCGCCAACCACCTGCGCGAGCAGCACCTCGCGGTGGTCGCCCGGGCCGCCGAGCCGATCGCCGTCACCCTCGCCGAGCTGCTCGCCAACGCCACCGCGTACTCCCACCCGGAGACGGACGTCCCGGTCACCGTCCAGCAGGGCGGCCGCGGCGCGCTGGTGATCATCGACGACAGCGGCATCGGCATGGACGAGGACCAGCTGCGCCGCGCCCGCCGGCTGCTGGCCGGCCCGCCGGACATGCTGCTCACCGAGCTCGGCAACCCGCCCAGGACCGGCTTCGCGGTGATCGGCAAGCTGGCCCGCCAGTACGGCTTCTCCTGCCACATCGAGCCCTCGCCGTACGGCGGCATGCGGACCATCCTGCGCATCCCGGCCGCGCTGGTGACCGTGGTGGACGACGAGCGGCCGCTGTCGGTGCTCACCCCGCTGCCGCTGCGGGGCGGCGCCGGCCCGGCCCCGGCGCCCACCGTCGCGGCCGTCCCGCCGATGCGCGACGCGGACGAGCAGGACGGCCCGCAGCTCGCCGACCGCCACAACCGGCCGGGCCCGCACCCGGCCCCGGCCATCCGGGTGGTGCCCGACCCGGTCGCGGACGGCCCGGCAGAGGACGACGCGCCGGAGGGCGGCCGCACGGCCGGTGCGCCCGGTGCGCCCGGTGCGCGTGCGACGGGCACGCGCGCGACGGACACGCCCGCAGCGGACGCACCCGCGGCCGACGACGGCACCGGCCTGCCCACCCGGCGCCGCCGCCGTCCGCTGGCCGCCGCGAAGCCCGCCCCCGCCCCCGCCCCCGTCCCCGTGGCCGCACGCTGCCCCGAGCAGGCCGCCGCCCACTGGCAGGCGCTGCAGCAGGGCACCGACTCCGGCCGGGCCGCCGTGGCCCGGGCCGTCCGCGAGGAGGCCGCCGGCGCCGCACCCGGCCGGGCCGCCCCCGGGGACAGCGGCAGCACCACCGGCACGACGAAGACCACCAGCACCCCCGGCGACACCGCCGCCGGCCGCGACCCCGGTGACCAGAGCACCGGTCCGACCACAGAAGGAGCCGAGCAGTGAGCAGCACGCCCAGCCCGACCGCCACCGACGAGATCTCGTGGGTGCTGACCCCGCTGCTGGAGCTGCCGGGGGTGCTGCACGCGGTCATCGCCACCGGGGACGGCCTGGTCGAGGGCGCCTCGGGCGGCCTGGACCGCGCCTCGGCCGAGCGGGTCGCCGCGATGACCGCCACGGTGCACGCCGCCGCCCGGGCCTTCACCACCGCGTTCACCGACGCCGAGCGGCCCCGGCTGGCCCAGACCGTGGTGGAGTCCGACCTCGGCTACGCCATCGTGGTGCCCGCCGGGGAGAACACCTCGCTCGCCGTGTTCACCTCGCCGGACGCCCAGCTCGGCAACGTGGCCTACCAGATGCAGCTCCAGGTCGCCGCCCTGGGTCGCGCGCTCGCGAGCCCGACCCGGCGGCAGGACGACGACGACCGGTCATGACCGCCGCCCCCCGCAGGCGGATGGTGCCCGCCTACCTGGCCACCGGCGGCCGCAGCAGCCCCGGCACCAAGGGCTTCGATCGGCTGACCGTGCTGTTCGCCGACCGCGCCGACCCGCCGGCCGCGCTGGAACCCGAACACCGCCGGCTCTGGGACCTGCTGCGCCCCGGCGCGCTGACCGTGGTGGAGGCCGCCGCGCACCTGCGCCTGCCGGTCAGCGCCACCGTCTTCCTCGCGGCCGACCTGGTCGAGGCGGGCTGCCTGCACGCCCGCGCGCCGATCCCGCGTGCCCAGCAGACCGACCGCTCCATCGTCGAGAGGCTCCTCGTTGGACTCCGTGCGCTCCGGTGACCCGGCCGGCCGGCCGGACCCGGAAGACCAGACGATCCTGCCCGGAGGGGCGGATCGGCCGGGCCGGGTGGGCTACCTGCCCGACCAGGACCAGACGCTGATGAAGCTGGTGGTGGCCGGCCCGTTCGGGGTCGGCAAGACCACGCTCATCCGCACCCTCTCCGAGATCGCCACCCTGCACACCGAGGAGGCGATGACCGAGACCGGCCGCCCGGTGGACGACCTGGCCGGCCTGCCCGAGAAGACCACCACCACCGTCGCCGTCGACTTCGGCCGGCTCACGTTGCCCGGCAACCTCGTGCTCTACATGTTCGGCACTCCCGGCCAGCGCCGCTTCTTCCCGCTCTGGCAGGACATCGCCCGCGGCGCCCTGGGCGCCCTGGTGCTCGCCGACACCCGCCGGCTGGCCGACTCCTTCGAGATCATGGACATGGTCGAGGAGCAGGGTCTGCCGTACGCCGTCGCCGTCAACCGCTTCCCCGACGCACCGGACCACCCGGTCGAGGTGCTGCGCACCCACCTGGACCTGCACGCCGCCACCCCGTTGCTGCTCTGCGACGCCCGTGAGCGCGACAGCAGCCTGGACGTGCTGATCGCGCTGGCCGAGCACATCCTGGACGCCCTGCCCGCCGCCCCCGCCACCTCGGAGCAGCCGTGACCGTCGAGTCCCGACCGACCCCGATCCACGGCCCGGTCTTCGCCGCCGATCCCAAGCCGGTCTACGAGCGGCTGCGGCGGCACGGCCCGGTCGCCCCGGTGGAGATCGCGCCCGGTGTCGAGGCCCTGCTGGTCACCGACTACCAGGCCGCGCTGGACCTGCTGCGCGACACCGACACCTTCTCCAAGGACTCCCGGGCCTGGCAGCGGACCATCCCGCCGGACTCCCCGCTGATGCCGATGCTCGGCTACCGTCCGACCGCCATGTTCAGCGACGGCGAGACGCACGCGCGCTACCGGGCGGTGATCACCGACGCCCTCGCACTGTTCGAACCGCACCGGCTCCAGCGGCAGGTCGCCGAGACCGCGCACCGGCTGATCGACCGCTTCGCCGGCGCCGGGCACGCCGACCTGATCGCCGAGTACGCCCGCCAGTTGCCCGCCTTCGTGCTCACCACCTGGTTCGGCGTGCCGGAGGAGCAGCGCGACGAGGTGGTGGACTCGATCACCGGGCTGATCGAGTCCACCGCGCAGGCCGGCGCCGCGTACGGGAAGCTCCTGGCGGTGGTCACCGCGATGGTCGCCGAGCGCCGCGAGCGCCCCCGGCACGACCTGGCCTCCTGGTACGTCACCCACCCGGTCGGGCTGGACGACGACGAGGTGATCCGGCAGATCACCCTGACCCTGATCGCCGGGCACGAGCCGACCACCAACCTGATCGGCAACGCCCTGCTGCGCCTGCTCACCGACGCCCGCTACGCCGGCTCGCTGTTCGGCGGCGCGATGACCGCCCACCAGGCGATCGACGAGGTGCTCTGGCACGAGCCGCCGATGGCCAACCTCTCGGCCCACTACCCGCGGTACGACATCACCTTCCACGGCCGGGAGATCAAGGCGGGGTCGCTGGTCCTGGTCTCGTACGCGGCCGCCAACTCCCAGGCCGCGCCGCCCGCCGAGGACGGCGGGCTGCGCAGCGGCGAGAGCGCCCACCTGGCCTGGGCGGCAGGCCCGCACGCCTGCCCGGCCAGGGATCCGGCCCTGCTGATCGCGATCACCGCCGTCGAGCAGCTGGGCAGCCGCCTCAGTGATCTCGAACTGTCGACCCCGGCCGAGGAGTTGCTCTGGCGCCCGGGCCCGTTCCACCGCGCCCTGATGCACCTCCCGGTCCGCTTCGAACCGGTCGCAGGATGACGCGGAGGCCCGGTCACCGTAGCGGTGACCGGGCCTCCTGCGGGTCGTCCTACCCGGCCGGCCTCAGCGTCAGCGAGACGCTGTTGATGCAGTACCGGAGGTCGGTCGGAGTTCCGTAGCCCTCCCCCTCGAAGACGTGCCCGAGGTGCCCGCCGCACTTCGCGCAGCGCACCTCGACACGTCGCATGCCGAGGCTGTTGTCCTCCAGCAGCTCCACGGCGTCGGAGTTGCGCGCATCGTAGAAGGACGGCCAGCCGCAGTGGCTGTCGAACTTGGTCTCGGAGCTGAACAGCTCGGCCCCGCAGGCCCGGCAGCTGTAGACGCCGACCGTCTTGGTGTCGGTGTACTCACCGGTGAACGGTCGCTCGGTGCCCGCCTCGCGGAGTACGCGGTACTCCTCGGGGCTGAGCTGGGCGCGCCACTCGGCCTCGGTCTTCTCGATCTCGTAGCTCATCACGGGCTCCCGGTCGCGGTGTACGTACGGGTCAGACGTTGGAAGCAACGTTCGCGAGGTGGGCCAGGCCTCCCCCGAGGTGGTCCAGGATGGCCGGCCCGAGGTTGGTGACGTCCCCGGCGCCCATGGTCAGCAGCAGGTCGCCGGGGCGGGCGAGGCCGGCCAGCAGGGCGGGGGCGGCGGCGAAGGAGTGCTCGGCGGTGACCTCGGCGCCGGCCCGGCGGGCGGCGTCGATGATCAGCTCGCTGGTCACACCGGGGATCGGGTCCTCGCGGGCGGGGTAGATGTCCAGCACCACCGAGGCGTCGGCCAGCGCCAGGGCCCGGCCCATCTCCTCGGAGAGCTGCTGGGTGCGGCTGAACAGGTGCGGCTGGAAGACCACCAGTACCCGGCCCTCGCCGGTCAGGCCCTCGCGGATCGCCTCCAGGTCGGCGGTCATCTCGGTGGGGTGGTGGGCGTAGGAGTCGATCACCTGGACCCCGCCGGCCTCGCCCTTGAGCTGGAGGCGGCGGCGCACGCCGGTGTAGGCGCCGAGCGCCTTGGCCAGATCGGCGGCCGGGACGCCCAGCGCGACGCCGGCGGCCAGCGCGGCCACCGCGTTGTGGGCGTAGTGCCGGCCGGGCACCGAGACGGTGAAGGCCAGCTCGGCGCCGTCCAGCAGCACCGTGACCTCGCTGGTCATGCCGTGGGCGACCACCGACAGCACCCGCAGGTCGGCGTCCTCGGCGGAGCCGACCGTCACCACGTTCAGGCCCTCGCGGCCGGCCACCCGGGAGGTGAGCTCGCGGGCGCCGTCGTGGTCGGCCGAGACCACCAGGGTGCCGCCGGGGACGATCCGGCCGACGAAGGTCTCGAAGGACTCGTAGATCTCCTCGATCGAGGCGTAGTTGGCGTGGTGGTCCAGCTCCACGTTGAGGACGATCGCCACCTCGGGCGCGTACTTGTGGAAGCTGCGGTCGCTCTCGTCCGCCTCGGCGACGAAGATCTCGCCGGTGCCGTGGTGGGCGTTGGAGCCGGGCGCGTCGAGGTCGCCGCCGATCGCGTAGGAGGGGTCCAGGCCCAGCTCGCCGAGGGCGACGGCGAGCATGCTGGTGGTGGTGGTCTTGCCGTGGGTGCCGGCCACCGCCAGCGCCCGGCGGCCGCCCATCAACGCGGCCAGCGCGTCGGAGCGGTGCACCACCGGGATGCCGCGCTCGTGGGCGGCGACCAGCTCCGGGTTGTCGGCGCGGATCGCGCTGGAGACGACCACGCTGCTGGTGCCGTCCGGCACGTGCTCGGCGGCGTGGCCGACGTGCACGGTGGCGCCGAGGGCGCGCAGCGCGAGGACGGTCTCGGACTCCTTGGAGTCGCTGCCGGAGACGCTGGCCCCGCGCACGGCGAGGATCTTCGCCAGGCCGGACATCCCGGCGCCGCCGATGCCGATGAAGTGCGGGGCGTGCAGGTCGTGCGCGGCGTCGTTCAAGGCGTGGCTCCGTACGGACGGGGGCAGACAGGTCGGGCGGACGGGACGGGAAGACGGAATCGTCCTCGCGGGCGGACCGCAAGGACGATTCTGCACCACCGGTGCGCCGGGCTAGGAGTCGCTGGCGAACAGCCTGAGCACCGGGACCCCCACCTTGTGCCGGGCCTGGGAGGCCCAGTCGCGATGGAAGAACTCCTCGACGAAGTGCGGTGAGGTGAGCACCACCACCTCGTCCGCCCGGTGTTCCTCGACGACCGCGCGCAGCCGCTCCAGCGGCTTCTCCTCGACCAGCTCGCCCACCGCCTCGGTCCCGGCCGAGCGCAGGTGGCGCAGGCTGTGCTCCAGCGACTCGGTGGCCACGGTCGGCCCGCTCTCGGACTCGTCGTGCTCGTGCACCACCTTGTCGAGGTGGCCGAGGGCGACGTCGTCGAGCGCTCGCAGCAGTTCGTCCTGCTTGCCGCGCGGCTGCATCAGGACGACGAAGGACACCTCCTCCTCGCCGTGGAGCGTGGTGACGAGCTCCACGTCCGCGTCGGAGAGAGCCTTTTCGATCATCAGTACCGTCTTGAACACGTGAATCCCTTCCAGTGGCCGGCCCCCGGGCCCCGGCATCGCATAACGGGATCACGATCGGGGGGTCACGGGGTCATCCGAACCCGGGTGACGCAGGTAGCGGGTGAAGAGGAATCCTTTCTGCTCGATCAATGAGACCAGCCGCATCCGCTGCACGTCCGGCATTTGCGCGTCGTGGAGGATGCGCGGCGCGTCACCCCCGGTGAGCAGCGGCGCCAGCGACAGGCACAGCTCGTCCAGCAGGCCGGCCGCCGCGAGCTGCCCCAGCAGGCGCGGGCCGCCCTCGGTCAGCAGCCGGGTCCAGCCCCGTTCGGCCAGGGCCGCCACACCCGCCCGCAGGTCCACCGAACCGGTGCCGGCGAGCACCAGGTCGGCCACCTCGGCGACCGCCCGGCGGCGCTCCGCCGGGGCGTCCTCGGTGGTGATCACCACCGTCCTGACCAGCGGCTCGGTGAACAGCGGCGCGGTCAGGTCCAGTTGCAGCGAGCGGCTCACCACGGCGATCGCCGGGGCGGGCGCCTGCCCCGCCGCGGCCCGGGCCGCCGCGAACTCCTTGCGCGCCCGGCCCGGGCGGTAGCCCTCGGCGCGGACCGTCTCCGCGCCCACCAGTACCACGTCCGACAGCGCCCGCAGCACCCCGAAGATCCGCTTGTCGGCGTCGCTGGAGAGCCCCTCGGACAGCCCGTCCAGCCTGGCCCCGCCGTCCAGGCCGGACACCATGTTGGCGCGCAGCCAGGGGCGCCCCTGATTCACCTGTTCGGGGTATGCGTAGAGGGCGGCGAGCGATTCCAGCGCGGCCGGATCGGCAAGCCGCGCGCCCAGCGGGCTGATCAACTGTTGCATGTCCCCAGTCTTCCACCGCGGACCGTGGGTCGTTCGGACGGCGTACGGGGCAGGCGTACCCTCTACTGATGTGCCCGCAGCCTCCCACCCCGCCGCCGCGACCGAGCCGATAGCCGCCGCCGACGCGTCCGGCTCCCCGATCGCGCTCACCGACCGCCGCCCCGTCGTGCCCGCCGAGCGGCTGGTCGCCGAGATGGTCCCGCCGCCCCGGTTCGCCGACGTGAGCTTCGGGACGTACATCCCGGACCCGACCCAGCCGAGCCAGTACGAGGCCGTCCAGGTCCTGGAGCAGTTCGCGGCCACCCTTGTCGGGGGAAACGGTTCCGCGCCCAAGCGCAGCTGGTTCCGCCGCTCCGCCCCCGCACCCACCGGCCCGGCCGGGGTCTACCTCGACGGCGGCTACGGCGTCGGCAAGACCCACCTGCTCGCCTCGCTCTGGCACGCCGCCCCCGGCCCCAAGGCCTTCGGCACCTTCGTCGAGCTGACCAACCTGGTCGGCGCGCTCGGCTTCCAGCAGGCCGTGCAGACCCTCTCCGGGCACAAGCTGCTCTGCATCGACGAGTTCGAGCTGGACGACCCGGGCGACACCGTGCTGGTCTCCACCCTGCTCGGCCGGCTGGTCGACAACGGGGTGAAGCTGTGCGCCACCTCGAACACCCTGCCGGAGAAGCTCGGCGAGGGCCGCTTCGCCGCCGCCGACTTCCTGCGCGAGATCCAGGGCCTGTCGGCGCACTTCCGCCCGATGCGGATCGACGGCCAGGACTACCGCCACCGCGGCCTGCCCGACGCCCCGCCGCCGTACACCGACGACACCGTCGGGTCCGTCGCCGCCCGCACCCCAGGCGCCTCGCTGGACGACTTCGACGCCCTGCTCGCCCACCTCTCCGCCGTCCACCCCAGCCGCTACGGCGCGCTGCTGGACGACGTCACCGCGGTCTGCCTGCGCGGCGTCAAGCAGGTCGACGACCAGTCCACCGCCCTGCGCCTGGTCGTCCTTGCCGACCGCATGTACGACCGCGAACTCCCCATCACCGCCTCCGGCCTCCCCTTCGACCAGGTCTTCCCCGAGGAGATGCTCCGCGGCGGCTACCGCAAGAAGTACCTGCGCGCCATCTCCCGCCTCGTCGCCCTCGCCCGCGACAGCGCCAAGTCCTGAGCCGTGACCTTCCCCCTTGCCCGGCAGTTGTTCCGACTGCCGAGCAAGGGGGAGAGGCGTGACCGGTGACGAGTCCCGGACGGGCTACGAGATCGAGATCGAGCCCGAGGTGCGGGTCTGGCTCCAGAACTGTCCGGTCGCGGAGCCGTCGTGCGGATCGATCCCACCCGAGAGCCGGCCGTGATCTTCGAGGCGCACGTGGCCTGAGCGAAGCGGCACCGGTTGTCACTCGTGGGTCGTACGGTGGAGGCGTGCGTCCCATCACGAGTATTGAGCGGTCCGTGACGCCCTTCGAGGTCGTCAGCCCCTTCCAGCCGAACGGCGACCAGCCGACGGCGATCGCCGAGCTGGAACGGCGGATCAGGGGAGGGGAGAAGGACGTCGTGCTGCTCGGTGCCACCGGCACCGGCAAGTCGGCCACCACGGCCTGGATGATCGAGAAACTGCAGCGGCCCACCCTGGTGATGGCGCCGAACAAGACGCTGGCCGCGCAGCTGGCCAACGAGTTCCGCGAGCTGCTGCCGAACAACGCGGTCGAGTACTTCGTCTCGTACTACGACTACTACCAGCCCGAGGCGTACGTCCCGCAGACGGACACCTACATCGAGAAGGACTCCTCGATCAACGAGGAGGTCGAGCGGCTGCGCCACTCGGCGACCAACTCGCTGCTCACCCGCCGGGACGTGGTCGTGGTCGCCTCGGTCTCCTGCATCTACGGGCTCGGCACCCCGCAGGAGTACGTCGACCGGATGGTGCAGCTCAAGGTCGGCCAGGAGATCGACCGGGACGACCTGCTGCGCCGCTTCGTCGACATCCAGTACGCCCGCAACGACGTGGCCTTCACCCGCGGCACCTTCCGGGTCCGCGGCGACACCATCGAGATCTTCCCGGTCTACGAGGAGCTCGCCGTGCGGATCGAGATGTTCGGCGACGAGATCGAGGCGCTGTACACCCTGCACCCGCTCACCGGCGAGATCATCAGCCAGGACGACTCCGTCTACGTCTTCCCCGCCTCGCACTACGTGGCCGGCCCCGAGCGCATGGAGCGCGCGGTCAACGGCATCGAGACGGAGCTGGCGCAGACGCTCGCCCGGCTGGAGAAGCAGGGCAAGCTGCTGGAGGCCCAGCGGCTGCGGATGCGCACCACCTACGACATCGAGATGCTGCGCCAGATCGGCACCTGCTCGGGCGTCGAGAACTACTCGATGCACTTCGACGGCCGCGAGCCCGGTTCCCCGCCGAACACCCTGCTCGACTACTTCCCGGAGGACTTCCTCCTGGTCATCGACGAGTCGCACGTCACCGTCCCGCAGATCGGCGCGATGTACGAGGGCGACGCCTCGCGCAAGCGCACCCTGGTCGAGCACGGCTTCCGGCTGCCCTCCGCGATGGACAACCGCCCGCTGAAGTGGGAGGAGTTCCTGGAGCGGATCGGCCAGAGCGTCTACCTGTCGGCGACGCCCGGCCCGTACGAGCTGTCGCGCGGCGACGGCCAGGTCGAGCAGATCATCCGCCCGACCGGCCTGATCGACCCCGAGGTGATCGTCAAGCCGACCGAGGGCCAGATCGACGACCTGGTGCACGAGGTCCGCAAGCGGGTCGAGCGGGACGAGCGCGTCCTGGTCACCACGCTGACCAAGAAGATGGCCGAGGACCTCACCGACTACATGCTCGGCCTGGACATCCGGGTCCGGTACCTGCACAGCGACGTGGACACCCTGCGCCGGGTGGAGCTGCTGCGCGAGCTGCGGGCGGGCCGGTACGACGTGCTGGTCGGCATCAACCTGCTGCGCGAGGGCCTGGACCTGCCCGAGGTGTCGCTGGTGGCGATCCTGGACGCGGACAAGGAGGGCTTCCTGCGCTCCGGCACCTCGCTGATTCAGACGATCGGCCGCGCCGCCCGAAACGTCTCCGGCCAGGTCCACATGTACGCGGACAAGATCACCCCCGCGATGGAGAAGGCCATCGACGAGACCAACCGCCGCCGGGTTGTGCAGCAGGCCTACAACAAGGAGCACGGGATCGACCCGCAGCCGCTGCGCAAGAAGATCGGCGACATCCTGGACACCCTCGCCCGCGAGGACGTGGACACCGACGAGCTGCTCTCCACCGGCTACCGGAACCAGGGCAAGGCCCCGGTGCCGTCGCTGGGCGCGGAGCGCAAGCCGGCCAAGTCCCTGCCGGCCGCCGAACTGGCGGACCTGATCCAGGAGATGACCGACCGGATGCACACGGCCGCCGCCGACCTCCAGTTCGAGGTCGCGGCCCGGCTGCGCGACGAGGTCAAGGAACTGAAGAAGGAACTGCGGCAGATGCGCGAGGCCGGTGTGGCGTAGGCGTACCGGAGGGGCGCACCCGCGCGGCCGACCGGGCTTGGCCGGAATGACACCGGTCAAGCCCGCGGGTGTCTCAGCCTTGCCACAAACGGGGAAACCCGGGGGAGGCCGGGGTGCCGCAGGGCCTAGGCTGGCCTGCGGCATCGTGCCCTCGGGACGGGGTGGCGGGCCGTACGCAGAGGGGGCCTCAGCCGGGGGACGGCGACGGGGTGTTCCACCGTGGAGCCGTGCGGGTGTGACCGTACGGCCGGCAGAGAGGACAACGTCGTGTCGGTGAACCTGGCCAAGGGGCAGCGGGTCAGCCTCCAGAAGGGGCAGGGCGGCGCCCTGACCGTGGTCCGGATGGGCCTCGGCTGGCAGGCCGCCCCCAAGCGCGGACTGTTCGGCAGCCGCACCCGGAAGATCGACCTGGACGCCTCGGCGCTGCTGTACGCCGAGAAGACCCCGTCCGACGTGGTGTTCTTCTCGCACCTGGAGAGCAACGACGGCTCCGTCCGGCACACCGGCGACAACCTGGAGGGCGGCTCCGGGGCCGAGGACGACGAGGCGATCCTGGTCGACCTGGTGCACGTGCCCGTGAACATCACCCAGGTGGTGTTCACGGTGAGCTCGTACACCGGGCAGACCTTCGCCGAGGTGCAGCGGGCGCACTGCCGGCTGGTGGACGAGACCACCGGGCTGGAGCTGGCCCGCTTCGAGCTGGCGGGCGGCGGGCCGCACACCGGGCAGATCATGGCCAAGGTGGTCCGGGACGGCAACGGCGGCTGGGAGATGCAGGCGATCGGCGCGCCGGCCAAGGGGCGCACCTTCCAGGACCTGCTGCCGGCGATCGAGCCGCATCTCTGACGGTTCTTTACCTTCTTTACCTTTCCTTGGCCTCCCTGTTACTCTCGATGGCAGCGGAGGGGAGTATTCCTCGACAGCCGACCCCGTCATCACGGGTGCCCGTCGCGGCACCCCGGGGCGCTGGCCCGATGGGCGGAAGAGACCTCCGGCAGTGACGATGACTGTCTCGCCTACCTGCCGGAGGAGCAGTAGTGGACGTTTCCGTAACCATGTGGGTCACCACGATCGGTGTGCTGATCGCACTGATCGTGGCCGACTTCTTCATCGGTGGGCGCAAGCCGCACGAGGTCTCGATCAAGGAGGCCGGGATCTGGACGGCCGTCTGGGTCGTGCTGGCGCTGATCTTCGGCGGTTTCCTCTGGTGGCACTCCGGAGCCGAGCCGGCGGGTGAGTTCTTCGCCGGCTACATCACCGAGAAGTCGCTCAGTGTCGACAACCTCTTCGTGTTCATCCTGATCATGGGCAAGTTCGCCGTCCCGAAGATCTACCAGCAGCGCGTGCTGATGTTCGGTGTGATCATCGCGCTGGTGCTCCGGGCGGTGTTCATCGCCGGCGGCGCCGCGCTGGTCTCCGAGTTCTCCTGGGTGTTCTTCATCTTCGGCGGCTTCCTGATCTGGACCGCCTGGAAGCTGGTCAAGGAGGCGCGGGCCGAGGAGGAGGACGAGGAGTTCGAGGAGAACCGCCTGCTCAAGTCGATCACCCGGCGCTTCCCGTCCACTGACGGCTACCGCGGCACCAAGCTGCTGGTCCGGGAGAACGGCCGCCGGCTGATCACCCCGATGCTGATCGTCATGCTGGCGATCGGCACCACGGACGTGCTGTTCGCCCTGGACTCGATCCCGGCCATCTTCGGCCTCACCCAGGACCCGTACATCGTCTTCACCGCCAACGCCTTCGCCCTGATGGGTCTGCGCCAGCTGTACTTCCTGATCGGCGGCCTGCTGAAGAAGCTGGTGCACCTGAGCTACGGCCTGTCGGTGATCCTCGGCTTCATCGGCGTGAAGCTGGTGCTGCACGCCGCGCACGAGGCGGGCGCGACGTGGGCCCCGGAGATCGGCATCCCGTTCTCGCTGGGCTTCATCGTGGTGGTGCTGGCCGTCACCACGTTCACCAGCCTGCGGGCCTCGAAGAAGGCCGAGCAGGCCGAGTCCGAGAAGCTCGACGCCTGACCTGCTGGTCCCCGAGGCCCCCGCGACCGATTCGGGTCGCGGGGGCCTCGGCCGTTCGGCGGGGGCGGACTACCAGCCGCGTTCGCGCCATTCCTCCAGGTGCGGGCGCTCGGCGCCGAGGGTGGTGTCGTTGCCGTGGCCGGGGTAGACCCAGGCCTCGTCCGGCAGGACGTCGAAGACCTTCTCGGTGACGTCCCGGTAGAGCGTGCGGAAAGCCTCCGGGTCGCCCCAGGTGTTGCCCACTCCGCCGGGGAAGAGGCAGTCGCCGGTGAAGACGTGCGGGTGGCCCTGAGGGTCGTCGTAGACCAGCACGATCGCGCCCGGGGTGTGGCCGACCAGGTGCCGGACGGTCAGCTCCACGTCGCCGACCCGCAGCCGGTCGCCGTCCGCGAGCAGCAGCTCGGTGGGGACGTCGATGCCCTCGGCGTCGTGCTCGCCGGCGGCCGTCCGGGCGCCGGTGGTGGCGACCACCTCGGCCAGCGCGCCCCAGTGGTCGTGGTGCCGGTGGGTGGTGACCACCGTTTCGAGGTCGTCCCCGACGGTCTCCAGCAGCACCGGCGCCTCGGCGGCCGCGTCGATCAGCAGCTGCTCGTCGGTGGCCCGGCAGCGCAGCAGGTAGGCGTTGTTGTCGTACGGGCCGACGGCCACCTTGGTGATGATCAGATGGGCCAGCTCCCGCACGTCCGGCGGTCCGCCGACCTTGACCGCTCCGTGGTACGTCATCCGTTCGCTCCCTCTCCAGTGGCTCCTGGGATCATCCTCGCGCCGTCAGCCCATCGGGGGAAGCTGGGGGAGGGCGGTGTCGGGGGTGCGGCGCAGGCCGTCCCCGGCGGACCGGCCGGAGAGCCAGGCGGTGAGGGCGCGGACGGGGCCCTCGACGGTCAGGGCCGGCTCGCCGGTGCCGATCACGGCGCGGTCCCCGGTGTCCTCGGCGACCAGCTCGACGGCGGGCAGGCCGGCCTCCTCGGCCAGGCCCGTGGCGAGCTTGCGGAACTGGGCGGTGGCGAAGGACTCCGGCCAGTGCGCGGGGGTGTACCCGGCGTCCAGGTCGACGTGGTGGTACTCCAGCTCCACCAGGCGCTTGGCCGGGATGTCGGAGGCCGGGAAGAGGTAGCCGAAGCGGTGCCTGACCTGGACGGCCCAGGCCTCGTCGGCCATCAGCGCGGCGGCGGCCAGGAAGCGCTCGTGGGAGTCGCGCAGGTCGGCGAGCTGGACCTCCAGCGGGCGGGGCGCGTCGCGCTCGATGCCCTGTTCGCGGTCCTCGTGGCTGGCGTACTGCGGGACGTCGGTGCCGGTGCGGGCGCCGGTCAGCAGGTTGACCAGGGAGTCGGCGTTGCGGGCGAGGTGGGCCAGCACGTGGCCGCGGGTCCAGCCGGGCAGTGCCGAGGGCTCGGCGAGGGCCTCGGGCTTCAGCTCGGCCGCGGTGTGCAGCAGGTGCCGGGTGCTCTCCTCGACCTGGGCCAGGTGCCGGGCGGCGGCGGAGGCGGCGGGGACGGCGGCGGACTGCGGGTCGGTCATCGAATCTGCCTTCTGTGACGAGACGGCGCGTTGCCCGCGGGGGCTTCGCTCGTTGACCAGGTGACGCTACCCCCGAATCCGGGCCCTGAGCAGGGGGTTTTCCGACGTGGATACGGTGGGCGCGCGGTGCGGGTACGGACGGTCCGGGGGTGGCCGTCACTCGTTCGGGTGGCCTCCACTGGACAGAGTCGATATTCGAACGCCTGAGCTATAGGCTGGCTGCCGCATCCTGGAAGAAGTACCGAAACTCACCGCAAGCCGTCTCGCCCCGGAGAAAGGCGCCAGAAGCAGTGGCCGACCGCCTCATCGTCCGCGGTGCTCGCGAGCACAACCTCAAGAACGTCTCGCTCGACCTGCCCCGCGACTCCCTCATCGTCTTCACGGGCCTCTCCGGCTCCGGCAAGTCCTCGCTCGCCTTCGACACGATCTTCGCCGAGGGCCAGCGCCGCTACGTCGAGTCGCTGTCCTCCTACGCCCGTCAGTTCCTCGGGCAGATGGACAAGCCCGACGTGGACTTCATCGAAGGCCTCTCCCCGGCCGTCTCGATCGACCAGAAGTCCACCAACCGCAACCCCCGTTCGACCGTCGGCACCATCACCGAGGTCTACGACTACCTGCGCCTGCTGTTCGCCCGGATCGGCAAGCCGCACTGTCCGCACTGCGGCCGCCCGATCGCCAAGCAGTCGCCGCAGGCGATCGTGGACAAGGTGCTGGAGCTCACCGAGGGCACCCGTTTCCAGGTGCTGAGCCCGGTGGTGCGCGAGCGCAAGGGCGAGTTCGTCGACCTCTTCGCCGACCTCCAGTCCAAGGGCTACTCCCGCGCCCGCGTCGACGGTGAGACGATCCAGCTCGCCGAGCCGCCGAAGCTCAAGAAGCAGGAGAAGCACACCATCGAGGTGGTGATCGACCGCCTGACCGTCAAGGACAGCGCCAAGCGGCGGCTCACCGACTCGGTGGAGACGGCCCTGCGGCTGTCCGGCGGCATGGTCGTGCTCGACTTCGTCGACCTCCCCGAGGACGACCCGGAGCGCGAGCGGATGTACTCCGAGCACCTCTACTGCCCGTACGACGACGTGTCGTTCGAGGAGCTGGAGCCGCGCTCGTTCTCCTTCAACTCGCCGTTCGGCGCCTGCCCGGACTGCTCGGGCCTGGGCAACCGGATGGAGGTCGACCCGGAGCTGGTCGTGCCGGACGTCGAGCGCTCGCTGGACGCGGGCGCGATCCACCCCTGGTCGGCCGGGCACGCCAAGGAGTACTTCCAGCGCCTGATCGACGCGCTGGCCGAGGAGCTCGGCTTCCGCACCGACATCCCCTGGGCCGGGCTGCCCGCCCGCGCCAAGAAGGCGCTGCTGTACGGGCACAAGCACCAGGTGCAGGTCCGCTACCGCAACCGCTTCGGCCGGGAGCGTTCGTACAGCACCGGCTTCGAGGGCGCGATCCCGTTCATCCAGCGCCGGCACACCGAGGCGGAGAGCGACAGCAGCCGCGAGCGCTTCGAGGGCTACATGCGCGAGGTGCCCTGCCCGACCTGCCAGGGCACCCGGCTCAAGCCGGTGGTGCTCGCGGTCACCGTCGAGGGCAGGTCGATCGCCGAGGTCTCCTCGATGTCGATCAGCGACTGCTCCGAGTTCCTGGGCGCGATGAAGCTGGGCGCCCGGGACAAGCAGATCGCCGAGCGGGTCCTGAAGGAGGTCAACGAGCGGCTGCGCTTCCTGGTCGACGTCGGCCTGGACTACCTCTCGCTCGACCGGGCGGCCGGCACCCTGTCCGGCGGCGAGGCCCAGCGCATCCGGCTGGCCACCCAGATCGGCTCCGGTCTGGTCGGCGTGCTGTACGTGCTGGACGAGCCGTCCATCGGCCTGCACCAGCGGGACAACCACCGGCTGATCGAGACGCTGGTGCGGCTGCGCGACATCGGCAACACCCTGATCGTGGTCGAGCACGACGAGGACACCATCAAGACCGCGGACTGGGTGGTCGACATCGGCCCGGGCGCCGGCGAGCACGGCGGCAAGGTGGTGCACTCCGGCTCGCTGAAGCAACTGCTCGGCAACAAGGAGTCGTTGACCGGCCAGTACCTCTCCGGCAAGCGGTCCATCCCGATCCCGGCGGCCCGCCGCGACCGGGACAAGAAGCGCCAGTTGACGGTGCACGGCGCCCGCGAGCACAACCTCAAGGACGTCACCGTCGGCTTCCCGCTCGGTACCCTCACCGCGATCACCGGTGTCTCCGGCTCCGGCAAGTCGACGCTGGTCAACGACATCCTCTACACCCACCTCGCCCGGGAGCTGAACGGCGCCCGCAGCGTGCCCGGCCGGCACACCCGGATCACCGGCACCGACCAGGTGGACAAGGTGGTGCACGTCGACCAGTCGCCGATCGGCCGCACCCCGCGGTCCAACCCGGCCACCTACACCGGGGTCTTCGACCACGTCCGCCGGCTCTTCGCGGAGACCCAGGAGGCCAAGGTCCGCGGCTACCTGCCCGGCCGGTTCTCCTTCAACGTCAAGGGCGGCCGCTGCGAGAACTGCACCGGCGACGGCACCATCAAGATCGAGATGAACTTCCTGCCGGACGTCTACGTGCCGTGCGAGGTCTGCCACGGCGCCCGGTACAACCGGGAGACGCTGGAGGTCCACTACAAGGGCAAGTCCATCGCCGAGGTGCTGGACATGCCGATCGAGGAGGCGCTGGGCTTCTTCGAGGCCGTCCCGGCGATCGCCCGGCACCTGCGGACGCTCAACGACGTCGGCCTCGGCTACGTCCGGCTCGGCCAGTCCGCGCCCACCCTCTCCGGCGGCGAGGCCCAGCGCGTCAAGCTCGCCTCGGAGCTCCAGAAGCGCTCCACCGGGCGGACGGTCTACGTGCTGGACGAGCCCACCACCGGCCTGCACTTCGAGGACATCAGCAAGCTGATCAAGGTGCTCAGCGGGCTGGTGGACAAGGGCAACACGGTGATCGTCATCGAGCACAACCTCGATGTGATCAAGACCGCCGACTGGGTCGTCGACATGGGCCCCGAGGGCGGCTCCGGCGGCGGCACGGTGGTCGCCGAGGGCACCCCGGAGCAGATCGCCGCCGTCCCGGAGAGCCACACCGGCAAGTTCCTGCGGGACATCCTGCCGGCCGGCTTCGCGGACGCCCCGGCCGCCGCCCCGGCGAAGAAGGCGCCGCGCAAGCGCGCGGCCGCCGCGAAGAAGTAGCCCCGTCAACCCACCGGCCGCTCCCACCGCCCCCGTTGTCCGGGTGGTCAGGGAGCGGCCGGTGGGTGCGGCATAGACTTCCGTGGTCCCTCGCAGCAGCAACCGTAGGAGCACACCGATGTCCGAGGCCCCCGAGACCAGCCCCACCGCCTCCCGCCGCACCCTGCTCTGCGGGGCCGCGGCCGCCCTGGCGGCCGGCGGCACCGTGGCGGTCACCGGATGCAGCTCCTCCTCGTCCTCCGGCAGCAGCGCCCCCAAGGCCCCGGTCGACCTCGGCCCGGCCTCGGCCGTGCCGGAGGGCGGCGGCAAGGTCTTCCGCGAGCAGAAGATCGTGGTGACCCAGCCCACCGCCGGCCAGTACAAGGCGTTCAGCGCCAAGTGCACCCACGCCGGCTGCATCGTGGACCAGGTGAAGAGCGACCAGATCCAGTGCCCCTGCCACGGCAGCCGGTTCGCCATCACCGACGGCGCCGTGCAGGACGGACCGGCCTCCTCCCCGCTGCCCGCCTACACCGTCACGGTCGAGGGCGGCAACCTCAAGGTGACCCCGAGCTGACCCAGTTGACCGCCTCACGACCGCCACGGTCCCCCCTGACGATCTCCGCCCCGCGGCCCCGGCCCCACTCGGTACGGTGGACCCATGGCTGACCCGAGCACCTACCGCCCCGCGCCCGGTGCGATCCCGACCTCCCCCGGCGTCTACCGGTTCCGCGACGCCCACGGCCGGGTCATCTACGTCGGCAAGGCCAAGAGCCTGCGGCCGCGACTGTCGTCCTACTTCCAGGACCTGGCCGGCCTCCACCCGCGCACCGCGACCATGGTCACCACGGCCGCCTCGGTGGAGTGGACCGTGGTCGGCACCGAGGTCGAGGCGCTCCAGCTGGAGTACTCCTGGATCAAGGAGTTCGACCCGCGGTTCAACGTCAAGTACCGCGACGACAAGAGCTATCCGGAACTCGCCGTCACCCTCAACGAGGAGTACCCGCGGGTCCAGGTGATGCGCGGGGCGCACAAGAAGGGCGTGCGCTACTTCGGCCCGTACGGGCACGCCTGGGCGATCCGCGAGACGGTCGACCTGCTGCTGCGCGTCTTCCCCGTCCGCACCTGCTCCAACGGCGTCTTCAAGCGCGCCGGCCAGGTCGGCCGGCCCTGCCTGCTCGGCTACATCGGCAAGTGCGCCGCGCCCTGCGTCGGCAAGGTCTCGGCGGACGAACACCGCGCGCTGGCCGAGGACTTCTGCGACTTCATGGCCGGGCGCACCGGCAACTACCTGCGCCGGCTGGAAGAGCAGATGCAGGAGGCCGCCGCCGAGCTGGAGTACGAGAAGGCGGCCCGGCTGCGGGACGACATCGGCGCCCTCAAGCGTGCGATGGAGAGGAACGCCATCGTGCTCGCCGACGCGACCGACGCCGACCTGCTGGCCGTCGCCGAGGACGAGCTCGAAGCCGCCGTGCAGATCTTCCACGTCCGCGGCGGCCGGGTGCGCGGCCAGCGCGGCTGGGTCACCGACAAGGTCGAGGACGTCGACACCGCCGGCCTGGTCGAGCACGCCCTCCAGCAGCTCTACGGCGGCGGCGAGTCCGTGCCGCGCGAGGTGCTCGTCCCCGCCCTGCCCGACCAGGTGGAGCCGGTCCGCGAGTGGCTGAGCGGCCTGCGCGGCAGCCAGGTCGACCTGCGCATCCCCCAGCGCGGCGACAAGAAGGACCTGATGGCCACGGTGCAGCGCAACGCCCAGCAGGCGCTCGCACTGCACAAGACCAAGCGCGCCTCCGACCTCACCACCCGCAGCCGCGCCCTCCAGGAGATCGCCGACGCGCTGGAGCTGGACTCCGTCCCGCTGCGCATCGAGTGCTACGACATCTCCCACCTCCAGGGCGAGGACGTGGTCGCCTCCATGGTCGTCTTCGAGGACGGCCTGGCCCGCAAGAGCGAGTACCGGCGCTTCCAGATCAGGGGCTTCGAGGGCCAGGACGACGTCCGCTCGATGCACGAGGTGATCAGCCGGCGCTTCCGCCGCTACCTCCAGGAGCGCGAGCAGACCGGCGAGTGGGCCGTCCCCGAGGAGGGCGACCCCGACACCGCCACCGGTGGCGCCCGGGACGAGGACGGCCGTCCCAAGCGCTTCGCCTACCCGCCCCAGCTGCTGGTCGTCGACGGCGGCCAGCCGCAGGTCGCCGCCGCCAAGCGCGCCCTGGACGAGCTCGGCATCGACGACGTCGCGCTCTGCGGCCTGGCCAAGCGCCTGGAGGAGGTGTGGCTGCCCGGCGAGGACGACCCGGTGGTGCTGCCCCGCTCCAGCGAGGGCCTCTACCTGCTCCAGCGGGTCCGCGACGAGGCGCACCGCTTCGCGATCAGCTATCAGCGCAACAAGCGTTCCAAGCGACTCACCGCCGGGGAACTGGACTCCGTCCCGGGCCTCGGCGAGACTCGCCGCCGGGCGCTGCTCAAGCACTTCGGCTCGCTGAAGAAGCTCCGGGCCGCCACCGTGGACGAGCTCTGCGAGGTACCCGGCATCGGACGCCGCACCGCGCAGACTGTTGCGGAGGTGTTGTCGTCCCGTACACCCGCCGCACCCGCGGTCAACACCGCGACCGGCGAGATCATCGAGGACGGGGCCGAGCAGGCCGCCGAGCCGGTGGCAGCAGCACCCCAGACCGCACCATCCCAGGAGACGCCATGACGGCCGACGCCGCCCGTCAGCCGGGGCGCCCCGGCCCCGCCCGCCTGCCCGGGCCGGGGAAGGGCGGCCGAGCCGTGCGCGTTCTCCCCTTCAGAAAGACCGAGAGCGGGGAACCGAAGTGACCGTGTCAGACGTGGCCGAGAACGCGCCGGAGCTGGTGATCATCTCCGGCATGTCCGGAGCCGGGCGCTCCACCGCGGCCAAGTGCCTGGAGGACCTCGGCTGGTTCGTGGTGGACAACCTGCCGCCGGCCCTGATCCCGACCATGGTCGACCTGGGCGCCCGCTCCCAGGGCAACGTCGCCCGGATCGGCGTGGTCGTGGACGTCCGCGGCCGGCAGTTCTTCGACGACCTGCTCACCTCGCTGGACGAGCTGGAGAAGCGCGGCGTCCGGCTCCGGGTCGTCTTCCTGGACTCCTCCGACGAGGCGCTGGTGCGCCGCTTCGAGAGCGTCCGCCGCCCGCACCCGCTGCAGGCCGACGGCCGGATCGTGGACGGCATCGCCCGGGAGCGCGACCTGCTGCGCGACCTGCGCGGCGAGGCCGACCTGGTGATCGACACCTCCAACCTCAACGTGCACCAGCTGCGCGCCAAGCTGGACGCCCAGTTCGCCGACCACGACGAACCCGAGCTGCGTGCGACCGTGATGTCCTTCGGCTTCAAGTACGGCCTGCCGGTCGACGCCGACCTCGTGGTGGACTGTCGCTTCCTGCCCAACCCGCACTGGGTGCCCGAACTGCGGGCCCGCACCGGCACCGACGCGGACGTCGCCGACTACGTCTTCCAGCAGCCCGGAGCCAACGAGTTCCTGGACGGCTACGCCCAGCTGCTGCGCATCATCACCGAGGGATACCGCCGCGAGGGGAAGCGCTACATGACGCTTGCCGTAGGCTGCACCGGTGGCAAGCACCGCAGCGTCGCCATGTCCGAGCGTCTGACCAAGCGTCTCATCGCCGACGGAGTCGAGACGGTGCTCGTCCACCGTGACATGGGACGGGAGTAACCGCCGCCTTCCTGCCGGGCCCGCCGGCGGAGCGGTTGGCGGGCCGAGGAACGCGAGGTGATTGTGGCGGGATACGTGCCCGGGCGACAGCCGCAGAGCAGGACCGGTGACCGGGCGGGCAGCCCGGCCCGGCCCCCGGCGCCGGGCCGCCCGCGCAGCAGTCCCTCCCGCGCCAAGCCGGCCCCCAGGATCACCGCGCTCGGCGGCGGGCAGGGCCTGTCCGCCTCGCTGTCCGCGCTGCGCCGGCTCACCAGCGACCTCACCGCCGTGGTCACCGTCGCCGACGACGGCGGCTCCAGCGGGCGGCTGCGCGAGGAACTGGGGGTGCTGCCCCCGGGCGACCTGCGCAAGGCGCTGGCCGCGCTGTGCGGGGACGACGACTGGGGCCGCACCTGGTCCGAGGTGATCCAGCAGCGCTTCACCGGCAACGGCGAGCTCGGCGGCCACGCGGTCGGCAACCTGCTGATCGTCGCGCTCTGGGAGAAGCTGGGCGACCCGGTGGCGGCGCTGGACTGGGTCGGCCGGCTGCTCAACGTGCAGGGCCGGGTGCTGCCGATGTCGGCGGTGCCGCTGGACATCGAGGCGACCGTCCGTGGCCACGACCCGGAGCGCCCCGGCGAGGTCACCGCGGTCCGCGGCCAGGCCGACGTCGCGGTGACCCCGGGCACCGTCCAGTCGATCCGGCTGCTGCCGGACGAGCCGCCCGCCGTCCCGGAGGCGGTCACCGCCGTCCGGGAGGCGGACTGGGTGGTGCTCGGCCCCGGCTCCTGGTTCACCAGCGTGCTGCCGCACCTGCTGGTGCCCGAGCTGGCCGCGGCGCTCACCGAGACCCGCGCCCGCCGTCTGCTCACCCTCAACCTGGCCCCCCAGCCCGGGGAGACCGAGGGCTTCACCCCGCAGCGTCACCTGGAGGTCATCGCCGACCACGCTCCGGACCTCGCGGTGGACGCGATCCTGGTGGACGAGCGTGCCGTGACCGGCGGGGCCTTCGGCCAGGCCGACCTGGACGGCCTGGAGAAGGCCGCCGAACGGATGGGCGCCGCTCTGGTGCTCGGCTCGGTGGCCCGCACCGACGGGACGCCGCGACACGACCCCGAGCTGTTGGCGGCAGCGTACGACCGGATTTTCCGGACACATGGAAGGATCGGGCCATGGCGATGACTCCAGCGGTGAAGGACGAGATCAGCCGGCTCCCGGTCACCCGGGCCTGCTGTCGCAAGGCGGAGGTGTCGGCGATCCTGCGGTTCGCGGGCGGGCTGCACATCGTGAGCGGCCGCATCGTGATCGAGGCGGAGCTGGACACCGGGGCGGCGGCACGGCGGCTGCGCAAGGACCTGCTGGAGATCTTCGGGCACTCCTCGGACCTCGTGGTGATGGCCCCCGGCGGGCTTCGCCGCGGCAGCCGCTTCGTGGTCCGGGTGGTCAAGGACGGCGAACTGCTCGCGCGCCAGACCGGGCTCGTCGACGGCCGGGGCCGCCCGATCCGGGGCCTGCCCCCGGCGGTCGTCTCCGGGGCCACCTGCGACGCCGAGGCGGCCTGGCGCGGGGCCTTCCTGGCACACGGCTCGCTCACCGAGCCGGGCCGCTCCTCCTCGCTGGAGATCACCTGCCCCGGCTCCGAGGCCGCCCTCGCGCTGGTCGGCGCCGCCCGCCGGCTCGGCATCCCGGCCAAGGCCCGCGAGGTGCGCGGCGTGGACCGGGTGGTGATCCGCGACGGAGACGCGATCGGCGCCCTGCTGACCCGGCTCGGCGCGCACGAGTCGGTGCTCGCCTGGGAGGAGCGCCGGATGCGGCGCGAGGTGCGCGCCACCGCCAACCGGCTGGCCAACTTCGACGACGCCAACCTGCGCCGCTCGGCCCGCGCCGCGGTGGCGGCCGGCGCCCGGGTGGCCCGCGCGCTGGAGATCCTCGGCGACGAGGTGCCCGAGCACCTGGCCGCGGCGGGCCAGCTGCGGATGCAGCACAAGCAGGCCTCGCTGGAGGAGCTGGGCGCGCTCGCCGACCCGCCGCTGACCAAGGACGCGGTGGCCGGCCGGATCCGCCGCCTGCTGGCGATGGCCGACAAGCGCGCCTCCGAGCTCGGCCTGCCGAGCACCGAGGCCAGCATCACCGACGAGATGGTGCTGAACTGACGATCACGCTCCGTGAGCGCCGCCCCGAGCCGAAGGGGCGCGCCGGTGCCGAAAGGGAGAAGCGACCAGCGAGGTACGAGCGCCGGAGCGCCGACCGTCGGCACCGGGGCCGAGCGCCCCGGAGGCGAGTGGGCGAGTAACTGTGGCCGGTGTCCGGATTTCCGGGCACCGGCCGCCGGCGTTTCCCGGCGGTCTTCCGAACGGTCCTCCGGACCCGCCGATGCTCCCGAATTGGTAGAGACCACTGGCCCGGGACCAACTGCCCGGCGGACCAAGGCCGGACGGCCTGAAATCGGGTTTCGGCCGCGCCACGCCCGGTCTCGGCAGGCGGCGCGATGTGCCGTCCCAGGCCCGGGAGGGGTAGGGTCATAGGCGGTCGGGGACTTCCCAAATCTCACCCCCGTCGGGGCTCTGCCCCGGCGTACCTAACGAGGAGATCGGTTCGTGACGATCCGGGTAGGCATCAACGGCTTCGGCCGCATCGGCCGCAACTTCTTCCGCGCGGTCAAGGCTCAGGGCGCGGACATCGAGATCGTCGGTGTCAACGACCTCACCGACACGAAGACCCTGGCTCACCTGCTCAAGTACGACACCACCCTGGGCACCTTCCCGGGCGAGGTCTCGCACACCGAGGACAGCATCACCGTCGACGGCCACACCTTCAAGGTGACCGCCGAGCGTGACCCCGCGAACCTCCCGTGGGCCGCCCTGGGCGCCGACATCGTCGTCGAGTCCACCGGCATCTTCACCAAGGCCGAGGCCGCGAAGAAGCACCTCGCCGCCGGCGCGAAGAAGGTCATCATCTCGGCGCCCGCCAGTGACGAGGACGTCACCATCGTGCTGGGCGTCAACGACGACAAGTACGACGCCGCCAAGCACGACATCATCTCCAACGCCTCCTGCACCACCAACTGCGTGGCGCCGATGGCCAAGGTGCTGCACGAGAGCTTCGGCATCGTCAAGGGTCTGATGACCACCGTCCACGCGTTCACCAACGACCAGGTGACCCTGGACTTCCCGCACAAGGACCTGCGCCGCGCCCGCGCCGCGTCGCAGAACATCATCCCGACCTCGACCGGTGCCGCCAAGGCGACCGCCCTGGTCCTGCCGGAGCTGAAGGGCAAGCTGGACGGCACCTCGCTGCGCGTCCCGGTCCCGACCGGTTCCATCACGGACCTGGTCGTCACCCTGGAGCGCGAGGTCACCAAGGACGAGGTCAACGCGGCCTTCCAGAAGGCCGCCCAGGAGGGCCCGCTCAAGGGCATCCTGGCCTACACCGAGGACCCGATCGTCTCCTCGGACATCGTCAACGACCCGGCCTCCTGCATCTTCGACTCCAGCCTCACCATGGTCCAGGGCAACCAGGTCAAGGTGCTCGGCTGGTACGACAACGAGTGGGGCTACTCGAACCGCCTCGTCAACCTGACCGCCCTCGTCGGCGGGCAGCTCTGACCTTGCGGGAGCTGACGTGATGTAGGGGCGAGGGCCCGGTCGGCGTACGGTGCCGACCGGGCCCTCGTTCCGCGCTCAAGGACTTCTCAGGCGGCCCCTGCGCCGTGCCGCCTCACTGCGCATCAACCATCTCCCCAGGAGAAACCGAATCCCCGTGAAGACCATCGAAGAGCTCATCGAAGCCGGTGTCGAAGGCAAGCGCGTCTTCGTGCGCGCCGACCTGAACGTGCCGCTGGACGGCGACACGATCACCGACGACGGCCGGATCCGTGCCGTCGCGCCGACCATCGCCAAGCTGGCCGCGGCCGGCGCGAAGGTCGTCGTGGCCTCGCACCTCGGCCGTCCCAAGGGCGCGCCGGACCCGAAGTTCTCGCTCGCCCCGGCGGCCGAGCGCCTCGGCGCGATCCTCGGCCGGGACGTCGCCTTCGCCACCGACACCGTCGGCGACAGTGCCGAGGCCGTCGTGGCCGGGCTGGGCGACGGCGAGGTCGCGCTGCTGGAGAACCTGCGCTTCAACGCCGGCGAGACCAGCAAGGACGACGCCGAGCGCAAGGCCTTCGCCGAGCAGCTGGCCGCGCTGGCCGACCTGTACGTGGGCGACGGCTTCGGCGCCGTGCACCGCAAGCACGCGTCGGTCTTCGACCTGCCGGCCCTGCTGCCGCACGCCGCGGGCGACCTGATCGCCACCGAGGTCGGCGTGCTGAAGAGGCTCACCGAGGACGTCGCCCGCCCGTACGTGGTGGTGCTCGGCGGTGCCAAGGTCTCCGACAAGCTCGGCGTGATCGACAACCTGCTGAAGAAGGCCGACCGGATCCTGATCGGCGGCGGCATGGCGTACACCTTCCTCAAGGCCAAGGGCCACGAGGTCGGCATCTCGCTGCTTCAGGAGGACCAGATCCCGACCGTGCTCGGCTACCTGGCCGAGGCCGAGCAGCGCGGCGTCGAGTTCGTGCTGCCGGTGGACGTCCTGGTCTCCGCCGACTTCCCGGACCTCAAGACCAAGGCTCCGGCGAACCCCTCGACCGTCGCCGCGGACGCCATCCCGGCCGACGAGGAGGGCCTGGACATCGGCACGAAGACCCGCGAGCTGTACGCGGCCAAGCTGGCCGACGCGGGCACGGTGTTCTGGAACGGCCCGATGGGCGTCTTCGAGCACCCGGACTACGCGAACGGCACCAAGGCCGTCGCCCAGGCCCTGCTCGACAGCAACGCGTTCACCGTGGTCGGCGGCGGCGACTCCGCCGCGGCCGTCCGCATCCTGGGCTTCGACGAGAACGCCTTCGGACACATCTCGACCGGCGGCGGCGCCAGCCTCGAGTACCTGGAGGGCAAGACCCTCCCCGGTCTCGCCGCTCTGGAGGACTGAAAGCACATGACCGACCGTCTCCCGCTGATGGCGGGCAACTGGAAGATGAACCTCAACCACCTTGAGGCCATCCAGCACACCCAGAAGCTGGCCTTCGCGCTGGCCGACAAGGACTACGAGGCCGTCGAGGTCGCCGTCCTGGTGCCGTTCACCGACCTGCGCTCGGTGCAGACCCTGGTCGACGGCGACAAGCTGAAGATCAAGTACGGCTCGCAGGACATCTCGCAGCACGACGGCGGGGCCTACACCGGCGAGGTCTCCGGCCCGATGCTGGCCAAGCTCAAGTGCACCTACGCGGTGATCGGCCACTCCGAGCGCCGCCAGTACCACGGCGAGAACGAGGAGATCGTCAACGCCAAGGTGAAGGCCGCCCACCGTGCCGGGATCACCCCGATCCTGTGCGTCGGCGAGCCGCTGGAGATCCGCAAGGCCGGCACCCACGTCGAGTACACCCTGGCCCAGCTGGACGGCGGCCTGGCCGACGTCCCGGCCCACCAGGCCGAGTCGATCGTGATCGCCTACGAGCCGGTCTGGGCGATCGGCACCGGCGAGGTGGCCACCCCGGAGGACGCCCAGGAGGTCTGCGCCGCCATCCGCGCGCGGATCGCCGAGCTGTACGACGCCGAGCTGGCCGGCAAGGTCCGGGTGCTGTACGGCGGTTCGGTGAAGTCGTCGAGCGCGGCCGGTCTGATGGCCAAGCCGGACATCGACGGCGGCCTGGTCGGCGGTGCCTCGCTGGACGCCGAGGAGTTCGTCAAGATCGTGCGCTACCGTGAGCAGGCAGTAGGCTAACGCCGCCGCAGCAACGTAGGCTTTGGGGCCGGACCGCCGTACGCGGCCCGGCCCCTTCGCCGAAGATACGAGAGAGTTGGTCCCGTCGTGGTTCTCGGGTTCTCGATTGCCCTGATCATCTTCAGTCTGCTGATGATCCTGCTGGTGCTGCTGCACAAGGGGAAGGGCGGCGGCCTGTCCGACATGTTCGGCGGTGGCGCGATGTCCACCGGCGGCGGCTCGGCGGTGGCCGAGCGCAACCTGGACCGCATCACGATCGTGGTCGGCCTGGGCTGGTTCGCGTGCATCATCGTCCTCGGCCTGGTGCTGAAGTACCAGAGCTGACGTATCCCTGACGCCCCGTCGTCCGAGCGCCTATCCTGGGACGGTCGGGTGCGGAGGCGATGGTGGCGGATGCTTAGCTCCTGCTTACACTAGGACGACTTTCGCCACCGACGCGCACCGCGGCGGGTCGGCGCACCAGTACGCAGGGAGTCAGACCGTGGCAAGTGGCAATGCCATCCGTGGCAGCAGGGTCGGGGCCGGCCCGATGGGCGAGGCGGAGCGCGGCGAGTCCGCCCCGCGCAACCGGATCTCCTTCTGGTGCGCGAACAAGCACGAGACCCGTCCCAGCTTCGCCGCCGAGGCGGCGATCCCGGAGACGTGGGACTGCCCGCGTTGCGGCTTCCCGGCCGGTCAGGACCAGCACAACCCGCCGGCGCCCTCGCGCAACGAGCCGTACAAGACCCACCTCGCCTACGTCCGCGAGCGGCGCACCGACGCCGACGGCGAGGCGATCCTGGCCGAGGCGCTGGCGAAGCTCCGCGGCGAGATCTGAGCAGAACGGCACGAAGGGCGCCACCGTCGGGTGACGGTGGCGCCCTTCGGCGTTGCCGGGGCCGGTTACGCGGAGGCCGGCGGGTAGAGCTGCGGCGGGATCCGCTCCGCGGCGGCGCGGTCCAGCAGCATCAGGGTGCGGCTGCGGCCGTACGCGCCGGAGGCGGGCGCCTGGATCTCGCCGGGGCCGGACAGGGCCAGCGCGACCGCGCCCGCCTTGTCCTCGCCGGCGGCCAGCAGCCAGACCTCGCGGGCCTCCCGGATCGCCGGGAGGGTGAGCGAGATCCGGGTCGGCGGGGGCTTGGGGGCCCCGCGCACGCCGATCACGGTCAGCTCGGTCTCCCGCACGCCCGGGTGCTCGGGGAAGAGCGAGGCGATGTGGGTGTCCGGGCCGACGCCGAGCAGCAGCACGTCGAAGGCCGGGACGCCGAGCCGGTCGCCCGGCCCGGCGGCCTGCGCCAGTTCCTGTGCGTAGCGGGCGGCGGCGGCCTCCACGTCCGAGCCGTCCACCCCGTCCGAGGCGGGCATCTCGTGCACCCGCGCCGGGTCGAGCGGGACGGCGTCCAGCAGCTCGGCGCGGGCCTGGACGGCGTTGCGGTCCGGGTCGGCGGCGGGCAGGAAGCGCTCGTCGCCCCACCAGAGGTCCAGCCGGCCCCAGTCGACCGCGTCGCGCGCCGGGGAGGCGGCGATCGCGGCCAGCAGGGCGTTGCCGTTGCGACCGCCGGTGAGCACCACCGAGGCACTGCCGCGGGCGGCCTGGGCGTCCACGATCCGGGTGATCAGCCGGGCCGCGGCCGCCTGGGCCATCAGCTCCTTGTCCCGGTGGACGACCAGCTGCGGGGTCGCGTTGGTCATGCGCCTTCCTTGGTGGTGCGCTTGCCGGCGGCCTTCTTGGCGGGCTTCTTCTCCGCCGTTCCGGCGGTCACCCGTTCCGGGTTGGCCACGGCGGCCTCGGCGGCCTCCTCGACGGCCTCCTCGGCGACCTCCCGGGCGACCCTCTCGGCTGCCGCGGTCTCGGCGTTGGCCGGCTCGTGCAGCTGGTCGACGGGCGTGCGCACGGCCGTCGCGTAGATGTCGTCCGGGTCCAGGCGGCGCAGCTCCTCGGCGATCAGCTCCGAGGTCTCGCGCCGCTTGAGCGCCACCTGGCGGTCCGGCGAGCCGGGCATGGACAGCGTGCCCATCAGGCCGTCCGGGCGGTCCAGGGTGATGTCCCCGTCCTTGGTGCGCAGGTGCACCGCGGTGATGCCGGGACCGCCGGTGACGACCCGCTCGACCGGCACCTGCAGCCGGTTGGTCAGCCAGAGGCCGAGCAGCTCGACGCTGGGGTTGTAGGACTCGCCCTCGACCACCGCGGAGAGGACCGTGGACGGCCGCTGGTCCAGCGCGGCGGCCAGCATCGAGCGCCAGCCGGTGATCCGGGTCCAGGCCAGGTCGGTGTCGCCCGGGGTGTAGCTCTGCGAGCGCTGGGCGAGCTGGCCGACCGGGGACTCGGCGGTGACGGCGTCGGTGATCCGGCGCTGGGCGAGCGAGCCCAGCGGGTCCTGCGCCGGGTGCAGCGGTGCGTTGTCCGGCCACCAGACGACGGTCGGGGCGTCCGGCAGCAGCAGCGGAAGGACCACCGACTGGGCGTGCGCGGCGAGTTCGCCGTGCATCCGCAGGACGGCCGTCTCGCCGGAGCCGGCGTCCGAGCCGACCAGGATCTCGGCGTCCAGCCGGGTCTCGGCGCGGGCCCGGGGCGAGCGCCCGGCGCGCTTGATGACCGCGAGGGTACGCATCGGGTGCTCGCGGGAGGCGTCGTTGGCGGCCTTGAGGGCGTCGTAGGCGCTGCCCTCGTCGGTCACGATCACCAGGGTGAGCACCATGCCGGCGGCGGTGGAGCCGCTGGCCCGGCGCGCCTCCATCAGCGCGGCGTTGATCTTGCTGGACGTCGTTTTGGTGAGGTCGATCTTCATGGCCGGCGCCAGCTCCTGCCGTCTCGTGCGAGCATCTCGTCCGCCTCGACGGGGCCCCAGGTCCCCGCCGCGTACTGGGCGGGCTTGCCGTGGGTGTCCCAGTACTTCTCGATCGGGTCGAGGATCTGCCAGGAGAGCTCGACCTCCTGGTGGCGCGGGAACAGGTTGGCGTCGCCGAGCAGCACGTCGAGGATGAGCCGCTCGTACGCCTCCGGGCTCGACTCGGTGAAGGACTCGCCGTAGGCGAAGTCCATCGTGACGTCCCGGACCTCGAAGGAGGTGCCCGGCACCTTGGAGCCGAACCGCACCGTCACGCCCTCGTCCGGCTGGACCCGGATGACCAGGGCGTTCTGCCCCAGCTCCTCGGTCGCGTAGGAGTCGAAGGGCAGGTACGGGGCACGCTGGAAGACGACCGCGATCTCGGTGACCCGGCGGCCCAGACGCTTGCCGGTGCGCAGGTAGAACGGGACGCCCGCCCAGCGGCGGTTGTTGATCTCCAGCTTGATGGCCGCGTAGGTGTCGGTCTTGGAGTCGGGGTCGATCCCGTCCTCGTCCAGGTACCCGAGGACCTCCTCGCCGCCCTGCCAGCCGGAGGCGTACTGGCCGCGCACGGTGTGCCGGCCGAGGTCGGCCGGGAGCTTGACGGCGCTGAGCACCTTGAGCTTCTCGGCCACCAGCGCCTTCGGGTGGAAGGAGGCGGGCTCCTCGATGGCGGTGAGCGCCATCAGCTGGAGCAGGTGGTTCTGGATCACGTCACGGGCGGAGCCGATGCCGTCGTAGTATCCGGCCCGGCCGCCGATGCCGATGTCCTCGGCCATGGTGATCTGCACGTGGTCGACGTACGACCGGTTCCAGATCGGCTCGAACATCTGGTTGGCGAAGCGCAGCGCCAGGATGTTCTGGACCGTCTCCTTGCCCAGGTAGTGGTCGATCCGGAAGACCTCGTCCCGGGGGAAGACCTCGTGGACGACCTTGTTGAGCTCCTGCGCGCTCTCCAGGTCGTGGCCGAAGGGCTTCTCGATGACCGCGCGGCGCCAGGAGCCCTGCGGCGGGTCGGCCAGGCCGTGCTTCTTGAGCTGCTGGACGACGGTCGGGAAGAACTTCGGCGGGACGGACAGGTAGAAGGCGAAGTTGCCGCTCGTGCCCTGGGCCTTGTCCAGCTCCTCGATGGTCTCGCGCAGCTTGTCGAAGGCCTCGTCGTCGTCGAACGTTCCGTGGACGAACCGCATGCCCTTGGCGAGCTGCTGCCAGACCTCCTCCCGGAACGGGGTGCGGGCGTGGTCCCGGACGGCGTCGTGGACCTCCTTGGCGAAGTCCTCGTCGTCCCACTCGCGGCGGGCGAAGCCGACGAGGGAGAAGCCCGGCGGAAGCAGACCGCGGTTGGCCAGGTCGTAGATGGCCGGCATCAGCTTCTTGCGGGACAGGTCGCCGGTGACCCCGAAGATGACCAGGCCGGACGGCCCCGCGATGCGCGGGAGCCGTCGGTCGGAGGGGTCGCGAAGCGGGTTGACGGGGGAGGGCGGGAGATTGTCCGCGTCTGATTCTGGAGTCAACTCGGGGAAATCAGTGCTCACTTGATGGGCTCCGCTTTCGTGCGCTGGCTGTGAGCAGGGGTCACTTCTCGCCGGCGAAAGAGGCGAGCGAGGCAGTGACGGTGTCGAGCAGCTCGTTCCAGGACTGCTCGAACTTCTCGACGCCCTCGTCCTCCAGGAGCTGGACGACGTCGTCGTAGTCCACGCCGGCGGCGGCGATCGCGTCCAGCACGGCCTTGGCGTCGGCGTAGTTGGGGACGATGGTGTTGCCGGTGACCTTGCCGTGGTCGGCAGTGGCGTCCAGGGTGGCCTCGGGCATCGTGTTCACGGTGCCGGGGGCGACCAGCTCGGTGACGTACAGGGTGTCCGGCAGGGCCGGGTCCTTGACGCCGGTGGAGGCCCACAGCGGGCGCTGCGGCTTGGCGCCGGCAGCCTCGAGCGAGAGCCAGCGGGCGCTGCCGGCGGTCTTGCCGTCGACGCTGCCGAAGACCTCCTCGTACGCCTGGTAGGCGAGCCGGGCGTTGGCCAGCGCGGCCTTGGAGCGCAGGTTCTTGGCGTCGCCGCCGATCTTGTCCAGGCGCTTGTCGATCTCGGTGTCCACGCGGGAGACGAAGAAGGAGGCGACCGACTCGATCTGGGAGAGGTCCAGGCCCTTGGCCTTGGCGGCCTCCAGGCCGGTCAGGTAGGCGTCGATGACGGCCTTGTAGCGCTCCAGCGAGAAGATCAGCGTGACGTTGACACTGATGCCCTTGCCGATGACCTCGCTGATCGCGGGCAGGCCGGCCTTGGTGGCGGGGATCTTGATGAAGACGTTCGGGCGGTCGACCAGCCACCACAGCTGCTTGGCCTCGGCCACGGTGGGGGCGGTCTCGTGCGCCAGACGCGGGTCGACCTCGATGGAGACCCGGCCGTCGCGGCCGTTGGAGGCGTCGTAGACCGGGCGCAGCACGTCGGCCGCGTCGCGCACGTCCGAGGTGGTGATCATGCGGATCGCCTCGTCGGTGGTGACCTTGCGGACGGCGAGGTCGCGCAGCTGGCCGTCGTAGGAGTCGTCGCCGGCGCCGGCGATGGCCTTCTGGAAGATGGTCGGGTTGGTGGTGACGCCCACCACGTGCTTGTTCTGCACCAGTTCGGCCAGGTTGCCGGAGTTCAGCCGCTTGCGGCTGAGGTCGTCCAGCCAGATCGCAACGCCTTCGTCGCTGAGGCGCTTCAGTGCGTCAGTCATGGTGCTTCAGTCCCTTGTTCTTCTGCTTCGTGGGGTAGTCAGAGGGGCCGGGGCGCCGATGTGCGGTCGGCGGCCCCGGCCGGGTGGCGCTAGCGGTTGACGGCTTCGAGGGAGCGCAGGGCGTTGTGGGCCTCGGCCACCACGCGCTCGGCGGTGATGCCGAACTCCTCGAAGAGCACCTTGTAGTCGGCGGAGGCGCCGAAGTGCTCCAGCGAGACGATCCGGCCGTGGTCGCCGACCAGCTCGCGCCAGCCCTGGGCGATGCCGGCCTCGACCGAGACCCGGGCCTTGACCGACGGCGGCAGCACGCTGTCGCGGTAGGCCTGGTCCTGCTCCTGGAACCACTCGAAGGACGGCACCGAGACCACGCGGGTGGCGATGCCCTCGGCCTCCAGCGCCTCGCGGGCCTTGACGGCCAGCTGGACCTCGGAGCCGGTGCCGAGCAGGATCACCTGCGGGTCGCCGCTGGAGGCCTCGGCCAGGATGTAGCCGCCCTTCGCGGTGCCCTCGGCGGAGCCGAAGACCTCGCGGTCGAAGGTCGGGACGCCCTGGCGGGTCAGGGCCAGGCCGACCGGGCCGGGGTGGCTGGTCTGGCGCTCGATGACGGTGCGCCAGGCGACGGCGGTCTCGTTGGCGTCGGCCGGGCGGACCATGGCCAGGCCCGGGATGGCGCGCAGCGAGGCCAGGTGCTCGACCGGCTGGTGGGTCGGGCCGTCCTCGCCGAGGCCGATCGAGTCGTGCGTCCAGACGTAGGTGACCGGCAGCTTCATCAGCGCGGCCAGGCGGACGGCCGGGCGCATGTAGTCGGCGAAGACCAGGAAGGTGCCGCCGTAGACACGGGTCTTCCCGTGCAGGGCGATGCCGTTCATGGTCGAGCCCATGGCGTGCTCGCGGATGCCGAAGTGGATCGTCCGGCCGTACGGGCCGGCGCTCTTCAGCGGGTTGCCCTCGGGGAGGAAGGAGCTGTCCTCGTCGATGGTGGTGAGGTTGGACTCGGCGAGGTCGGCCGAGCCGCCCCACAGCTCCGGGATCACCGCGCCGATCGCCTTGAGGGTGTCGCCGGAGGCCTTGCGGGTGGCGACGTCCTTGCCGGCCGGGAAGGAGGGGACGGCCTTCTTCCAGCCCTCGGGCAGCTCGCCGGCCTCGATGCGGTCGAACTCGGCGGCGCGGTGCGGGTTGGCGGCGCGCCAGGCGTCGAAGGACTGCTGCCACTGGTCGCGGGCGGCCTTGCCGCGCTTGATGACCTGGCGGGCGTGCTCGATGACCTGGTCGCTGACCTCGAAGGTCTTCTCCGGGTCGAAGCCCAGGACCTTCTTGGTGGCGGCGATCTCGGCGGTGCCGAGCGCGGAGCCGTGCGCCTTGGCGGTGTTCTGGGCGTCCGGGGCCGGCCAGGCGATGATGGTGCGCATCGCGATGATCGACGGGCGGGAGGTCTCGGCCTTGGCCGCGGCCAGCGCCTCGGCGAGGGCGGCCACGTCGATGTCGCCGTTGGACTTCGGGGTCACCCGCTGGACGTGCCAGCCGTACGCCTCGTAGCGCTTGAGGACGTCCTCGGAGAAGGCGGTCTCGGTGTCGCCCTCGATCGAGATGTGGTTGTCGTCGTAGAGGGCGACCAGGTTGCCCAGCTTCTGGTGGCCGGCCAGCGACGAGGCCTCGGCGGAGATGCCCTCCTCCAGGTCGCCGTCGGAGACGATGGCCCAGACGGTGTGGTCGAAGGGGGACTCGCCGGCCGGGGCCTCCGGGTCGAACAGGCCGCGCTCGTAGCGGGTGGCCATCGCCATGCCGACCGCGTTGGCGATGCCCTGGCCGAGCGGACCGGTGGTGGTCTCCACGCCGGCGGTGTGGCCGTGCTCGGGGTGGCCGGGCGTGCGGCTGCCGGCGACGCGGAAGGCCTTGAGGTCGTCCAGCTCCAGGCCGTAGCCGGAGAAGTAGAGCTGGGTGTAGAGGGTCAGGCTGGTGTGTCCGGGGGAGAGGACGAATCGGTCGCGCCCGACCCAGGACGGGTCGGTCGGGTCGTGGCGTAGGAACCGCTGGAAGATCAGGTACGCGGCCGGGGCCAGCGACATGGCCGTCCCGGGGTGTCCGTTGCCGACCTTCTGGACGGCGTCCATGGCCAGGACACGCGCAGTGTCAACCGTGCGCTCATCCAGATCGGTCCACTCGAATGCGTTCGTCGGCGCAGTGCTCACCCTGTCTCAGGGCTCCTTCCGTTGTGAAGAGTGACCCCGTGAATTGGGGACCGGGTCGGCCACGGCGCTGTGGTCCCGACGCTGGGTGGTGCCGGTCACGGAGGGTAGATCCCGCTTCTGCGTGCGAGCCTACCGTCCGGGCCGCGCCTCACCCTCCGTGCTGAGACAACCGGCAATTCCGCAGGGTGATTCCCGCGAGGGCGGCCTGGGCGATTTGTCCAAGACTCTCCTGATTCGGGGTCGCGCGCAGCTCCGGTGGTCAGGACGGGCGAACGGACCCCGCCGGAGGCGTCCGAGGGCCTCGCCGGGCGCTTCACCCGGGGGTGTGCGTTCCGCCTCGCCGGGGGACCCCGGGGCCGGATGCGATATATGGAGCGTCTATGGTGTCGTGGTACGCGCAGAGCGGACTATTCGGGACCCTTCGTTCCTGTGGACGCCTGCGAAGATTCATCTTCAGTTGGGGTGTTAGTGACCGCCGTCGAAACCCGTCCCGCCGGGGTCACCGGGGCGACTCCTGCACACCGGCCGTTCGGGGCCCGTGTCGGCGCGTTCGTCGCACTGACCAAGCCGCGGATCATCGAGCTGTTGCTGATGAGTACCGTGCCGGTGATGTTCCTGGCCCAGCAGGGCGTGCCGGACATGCTGCTGGTGCTGAAGGTCGTCGTCGGCGGCTACCTCTCGGCGGGCGGCGCCAACGCCCTCAACATGTACATCGACCGGGACATCGACGCGGTGATGTCGCGCACCGAGCGGCGGCCGATCGTCACCGGGATGGTGTCGCCGCGCGAGGCGCTGGTCTTCGGCATCGTGCTGGCGGTCGTCTCGACCCTGCTGCTGGGCTTCGGGGTCAACTGGCTGTCCGCCTGGCTGGCGCTGGGCGCGCTGCTGTTCTACGTGTTCGTCTACACGCTGGGGCTCAAGCGGCGCACCTCGCAGAACATCGTCTGGGGCGGCATCGCCGGCTGCATGCCGGTGCTGGTCGGCTGGTCCTCGGTGACCAACTCGATGTCCTGGGCCGCGGTGGTGCTGTTCCTGGTGGTGTTCTTCTGGACGCCGCCGCACACCTGGGTGCTGTCGATGAAGGTCCGCGACGACTACGAGCGGGCCGGTGTGCCGATGCTGCCGGTGATCAAGGGCAACGTGGCGGTCGGCAAGCAGGTCGTCGTCTACTCCTGGGTGATGGTGGCGGTCTCGCTGGCGCTCTGGCCGCTGGGGCACATGAGCTGGCTGTACCCGGTCGCCGCGGTGCTGCTGGGCGCGGCCTGGCTGCGCGAGGCGCACGCGCTGTACGGGCGGGCCAAGGCCGGGGTCGTGGGCGCGAAGCTCAAGGAGATGCGGCTGTTCCACTGGTCGATCACCTACCTGTCGCTGCTGATGGTGGTCTGCGCGATCGACCCGTTCGTGAAGTAGGGCTTGTTCGGCGACGAGGAGCCCCGGTCCTGGTGGACCGGGGCTCCTCGCGTTCTCGGGGGCTAGCGGGAGGGGAGTTCGGACGGGCCGACGTGGCCGTCCAGCCAGTCCCTGAGCGGCTGGGAGGCGCGCAGGAAGTCGGTGATCCTGGTCCCGGCCGTCCGGGTGCCCAGCCACTTGGCGGGCTCCCACTCCTGCCAGGCCACCAGGCCCTTGTGGCGCAGCAGCTCGATCCTCGGGTGGTCCTTGGGGTAGCCGCGCGGCGCGGACTTGAGGGAGTCCCGGCCGTGGACCCGGGGACCGTCCGCTTCCACCGCGGCGATCGTCCGTACCAGCTCGGCGCCGCTGACGTCCTCGGCGACGGCGGCGCGGTAGCGCTCCAGCTGGTCGGGGGCGAGCCGGTACATCCCGTTGCCGCAGGCCAGGCCGTCGGCGGAGAGCTGGATGTAGCCGCCGGACTCCAGGTGGGCGCCGATGTGCGTCTTGTACGGGGACTTGTCGGCACTGAAGCGGACGTCGCGGTTGGGTCGGAAGACCTTCCCCGGCCCGAACTCCGGCTCCAGGTCGGAGAGCAGCAGCTCCATCGGGGCGCGTACGGCGGCGTCGTACCGGTCCTTGTGGGCCTGCCAGAAGGTCTTCGAGTTGTCGGCTTCCAGGTGCTCGTAGAAGTCGAGCGCCTCGGCCGGCCAGCCTGTGAAGGTCACCTCTCCAGTATGTGGTCCGGTGCACAGGGTGCTCCCGTCGCCAGGGCGACTACCGGTGGGTAGCATGCGGGCATGAGCAGCGCAGAGACCGCCACCGCCGCCGCGCCGGACGCCCGTACCGAGCGCCGCGCCAAGCGCATCGCCAAGAACCTGACCAGCTTCGCCCGGCAGCACGGGGGCAGCGCCGACGCGGTCGTCGAGTACGTCGGCGCCGTGGCCACCCGGATCGTCGTGGTGGGCGCGGACGGCGCCTGGGGCGACCAGGTGGCCCCGAGCTACGCCGTCGGCCGCCGGGCCGCGGAGTTGGCCGGGCTGACCCTGCACGACGACTTCGAGGGCGAGCTGGGCCTCAAGGTGAAGACCGGCGAGTACGAGTGGAAGCGGATGGCCGGCCTTCAGCTCGGCGGCTGAGTCCGGCTCCGGACTCCCGGCTCCGGACACGGCGACGGCCCGGCTCCCCCGTACGGAGGGGAGCCGGGCCGTCGGTGTCGCCGGGGTCAGACCGCGGCGGTCTGCGGGGCCTGGGCGGGCAGCTGCTCGGCCGCCGCCACGTCCGCGCGGGTGCGCAGGGCGAGCGGGACGCGCAGCGCGGCGATCCAGGTGAGGGCGGCGAGCAGCATGTGCAGGCCGACCATGAGCTCGGGGGCGTCGGTGAAGTACTGGACGAAGCCGAGCACGCCCTGCAGCAGCAGCACCGCGAGCAGTTCCTTGGCCCGGGCGCGGGCGGGCTGCGGCGCCTTCACGGCGGCGAAGACGAAGATCACCGCGATGGCCAGGCCGACCGAGACGAACGCGAAGTCGGCGTGGAACTGGGCGAGGCGGTCGTAGTCGATCGGGATGCGCGGGACGATCTTGTTGTCCTTGGGCGTGCCGGGGTGGTGGCCGGCGCCGGTCACCAGGGTGCCGGCCGCGACGAGCAGGCCGATCACGGTGACCAGGACGTACGAGAGCTGGTGGATCGGCCGGGCCACCGAGAGCCTGGCCGGGCCGTCGCCCTCCTTGGACCGCTCCCACATCAGCAGCGCGACCCAGACCAGGGCCATCGCGGCGATCATGTGCAGCGCCACGGTGTACGGATTGAGGCCGGTCAGCACGGTGATGCCGCCGAGCACGGCGTTGCTCATCACCAGCCAGAACTGCGCCCAGCCGAGCCTGGTCATGCTGCGCCGCCAGGGGCGGTGGCAGCGGGCGGCCAGGATCGCCCAGCCGACGGCGGCGCTCAGCACATAGGTGAGCATCCGGTTGGTGAACTCGACGACGCCGTGGAAGCCCATCTCGGCGGTGGGCGTCAGACTCTCGTCGGTGCAACGGGGCCAGGTCGTACAGCCGAGGCCGGAGGCGGTGAGCCGGACGGCGCCGCCGGTGACGACGATCACCACGCTCATCACCAGCGCGGCGAACGTGGCGCGCCGGACCATCTCGGCGGATGGCTGCCAGCGCTCGGCGAGCAGGGAGAAGGGGTTAGGCACGGGGTCAATCGTAGGCGGCCTTACAGGCGATCTTGGGGCGGGGCGCGGGTGCTGCGGCGGGACGGCGCGGGCGGCGCGACGGGATGCCGCGGTGCCGGCGGCCCGCGACACGCGCAGGGGCGACACGCGGACAAAACGGGGTGGTCCGGGCAAGGGGTGAATTGGTCTTGACCAATCACCCGCTTGACGGAAAGAGTGCGGATTGGTCCATACCTTTTCGGACCTCTCCCACCCCATCCCGCACGTAAGCGGAGATCCTGCACATGCGCATATCCACTTCCGCCACCGCGCTCGCCGTCGGTGGCTCTCTCGCACTGGCCGGCCTGGTCGCCCCGGCCGCCCACGCCGCCGACCCCGCCCAGGAGTGCCGCAGCCTCGGGGTCGCCAACCTCTACGGCGAGTTCATCGAGGGCGACGACACCCACACCCCCGACGCCGAGGGCGCGGTCGCGGTCGGCGGCAACGCCGACTTCACCGGCGGCTTCTCGGTCGGCCAGGAGCTCACCGCGGCCCAGGTCGACGCTCTGCCCGGCAAGAACGCCCTGGTCGTGGCCGGCAGGATCACCGGCCACAACACCCAGGTGATGAAGGGCAACGGCGTCTTCGGCTCCAAGGCCGACGGCGCGGTGGTCCAGGCCCACCAGGGCGCCGTCGGCCAGGGCCCCTCGCCGATCGACTTCAAGGCCGAGTTCGCCGAGCTGCGCGCCGCCGCCACCTCGCTGGCCGCCGTGCCGCAGACCGCCGGCGCTACTGTCCAGGCCGATGGTGTCAAGCTGACCCTCACCGGCGGGGACGCGAAGCACAACAGCTTCACCGTCGACGCGGCGAAGCTGCAGGGAGCCAAGGACGTCTACCTCAAGGTGCCGGCCGGCTCCGTGACGGTGGTCAACGTGACCGGCGGCTCGTACGACATGGCGGCGGCCGGGACCACCGGCTTCCACCTGTGGGACGAGGGCGGGAAGACCTTCGTCCTGGACGACAAGCTCCAGAGCGCCGCGGGCGGCGCGATCCGGGCCAAGCTGCTCTGGAACTTCCCGACCGCCATCAAGGTGGTCAAGAACAGCCAGGCCGCCTGGGCCGGCACCGTGCTCGCGCCGAACGCCGCGTTCGACCTCGGCAGCGGCGGCCCGGTCAACGGCTCGGTGATCGCCGCCTCGCTGACCGGCAAGGGTGGTGCGGAGACGCACCACTACCCCTTCACCGGCTGCCTGCCGGGCACCGTCCCGACGCCGTCCGGCACGCCGACGGTGCCGCCGACCGTGCCGAGCGGATCGCCGTCGGCCACGCCGAGCGCCTCGACCTCCCCGGGCGGTTCGACGAGCCCCTCGGGCAGCCCGTCCGCCCCGACGAGCGGCCGGCCCAGCGCGAGCGGCTCGGCCAGTCCGTCGGCGGGTGGTCCGACGATCGCTCCGACGGCCTCGGGCAGCCCGTCCGCCCAGCCGGACGCGGGCGGCGACCTGGCGCACACCGGCTCCGGCCCGGTGCTGCCGCTGGCGATCGGCGGTGCGGTCGTGCTCGCGGCCGGCGGCGCGATCGTGATGGCCGCCCGGCGCAAGGCGGCCAGGAAGGCCTGAACCGGCCGGGCCGGGCCGCGGGGGCCGAACGGCCGGAAGGCCGGAATGGCCCGGAGGTTCGTCGTCTGACTGAATCGGAGCCCTCGGTGATTGAATCCGATCACTGAGGGCTCCGTTCTGTCTTGAAGGTGACGAAGTCCATCCAGGTTTGCCGAATCCGCGTTCTGCGAGGTGGCGGCTGTGATGGTCTGGTCATGCACATCGGAAGACGGACGGACAGTCGATATCCGGTCGTACGGCGGGGTGTGGCGGGGTGCGGGAGTGCCGGTAGAGTCCCCCGGACAGTCGTAGCGGGCCACCGCGAACCACTCAACACGCCTGCTGCACAGGACCGTTCGGAGGGGAACAGAGTAATGGCACGACAGCAGCGGCACTTCGCGATCGGTGCGACGGCACTCGCCGGCACGGCTGCGGCCGGTTTTCTCCTGCCTTTGGCGCTGGCCACCAACGCCTCGGCCCACGTGCCGAGTTGGACGGTGACCTGCGACAAGGTCGTGGTCGACCTGATCAATTACAGCGGCAACGAGACCGTGAGGAACACCGTCACCCTCACCATCGACGGGGAGAAGGTCCTGGACGGCAAGATCTTCCCGAAGGAGTACCACGGCACCTTCCCGGTGAAGGATCACGACGCCCCGATCAAGGCGAACCTGGTGGTCACCACCACGGAGAACCCGAACGAGAAGGGCTGGAACATCAACGAGACCAAGACCATCGAGCCGTGCCACACGCCGACTCCGACCCCGACTCCCACCCCTACCAAGACGCCGACGCCGACCCCGACCCCGACGCAGACCGTGACCACGCCCCCGCCGGTCACGCCCCCGGCCACCCCGACCCCGTCGGCCACCCCCACCCCGAGCAAGACCCCCGCCCCGGCGCCCACCACCAGCGCGCCGGCTCTCGCCCAGACCGGTAGCAGCGACGCGACCCCGATGATCGCGGCGGCCGGCGGCGGCGTGCTGCTGGTCGGCGGCGCGCTCGTCCTGCTCGCCCGCAAGCGCCGTGGCGGCAGCGAGAGCTGACGCCGCGTCATCCGACGAATCCAACGCCCCCCGGCCGCAGACGGCCGGGGGGCGTTGCGCGTCGCTCCCGCGGGCTACTCCCAGCGGAAGAAGCGGGCGGCCGCGGCCAGGCCGAGCACCGACCAGCCGGCCAGGATGCCGAGGTCCGCCCACGGCACCCCGGCGCCGGCCTGGAGCACCGACCGCAGGCCGTCCGAGAGCGCGGAGATCGGCAGCAGCTCCAGCACCGACTGCACGGCGGAGGGGAACCTGCTCAGCGGCACGATCACCCCACCGGCGAGCAGCAGCAGGATGAACACCAGGTTGGCGCCGGCCAGGGTGGCCTCGGCCTTCAGGGTGCCGGCCATCAGCAGGCCGAGCCCGGAGAAGGCGGCGGTGCCGAGGACCAGCAGCGCGGCGACGGTCAGCGGGTCGCCGTGCGGGGACCAGCCGAGGGCCAGCGCGATCACCGACAGCAGCGCGACCTGCAGTGCCTCGGTCACCAGGACGCAGCCGGTCTTGGCGGTCAGCAGGGCCCAGCGCGGCAGCGGGCTGGCGCCGAGCCGCTTCAGCACGCCGTAGCGGCGCTCGAAGCCGGTGGCGATGGCCTGGCCGGTGAAGGCGGTGGACATCACGGCCAGTGCGAGCAGGCCGGGGGCCAGGAAGTCGACCCGCTTGCCGGGGCCCTCGACCGCGACGATGTCCACGGCGGAGAACAGCACCAGCAGCACCGTCGGGATGACCACGGTGAGCAGCAGCTGCTCACCGTTGCGCAGCAGCATCCGGGTCTCGAACGCGGTCTGGGCGAGCAGTATCCGGCCGACGGGCGCCGCGCCGGGCCTGGGGGAGTAGTCGGTGGACACGGCGCTCACGCTCGGGGTTCCCTCACTTCGTCCGCTCACGAGCGCAGCTCCCGTCCGGTCAGGTCGAGGAAGACGTCCTCCAGGCTGCGGCGCTGGACGGACAGCCGTTCGGGCAGGATGCCGGAGGCCGCGCACCAGCCGGTGACGGTGGCCACCAGCTTCGGGTCGACGGGAGCCTCGACGAGGTAGCTGCCGGGGGCGGTCTCGGCGGCGCTGGCACCCTCGGGCAGCTCCTTGAGCAGCGGGCCGAGGTCGAGGCCGGGCGGGCCGTCGAAGCGCAGCGCGCTCTCGGCGCCGCCGCGGCACAGCTCCTCGGTGGTGCCCTCGGCGATCACCCTGCCGCGGTCGACGACGGCGACCCGGTCGGCGAGCTGCTCGGCCTCGTCCATGTGGTGGGTGGTGACGACCACGGTGACGCCGTCCCGGCGCAGGTCGCGCACCAGCTCCCAGGTGGCCCGGCGGGCCTGTGGGTCGAGGCCCGCGGTGGGCTCGTCCAGGAAGACCAGTTCCGGACGGCCGACCACCGCCATCGCCAGGGCGAGCCGCTGCTGCTGGCCACCGGACAGCCGCCGGTAGGTGGTGCGGCCGCAGGAGCCGAGGCCGAGGCGCTCGACCAGGGCGTCGACGTCCAGCGGATGGGCGTGCAGTCTGGCGGTGTGCCGCAGCATCTCGACGGCGCGCGCGCCCGCGTACACGCCGCCGGACTGCAGCATGACGCCGATCCTCGGCCGCAGCGCGGCGCTCTGGGTGACCGGGTCGAGGCCGAGGACACGGACGGTGCCGGCGTCGGGGCGGCGGTAGCCCTCGCAGGTCTCGATGGTGGTGGTCTTGCCGGCGCCGTTGGGGCCGAGGACGGCGGTGATCGCGCCAGCCGGGATGGTGAGGTCGAGGCCGTCCACCGCGAGCACGCTGTGATTCAACCCAGTGCCGTAGCGTTTGACCAGCCCGGCGATCTGGACCGCGGGTTCGGAGTGCATACCGGCGAGTGTAAGAGTCGCCGGACGTGCGGCCCTTCGGGCGGGGGTACCGGCGGTCGCTCACGCAGGCCAGGTAAGGCTTGCCTGCGTGATAGATGACACCGGTGAGGCCTGCATCACGGCTTGTCCCGGCGGAAGTAATTACGCAACACTGGTGTTGTGAAAAACATGCGCGAGCACGCTCAGCAGCAGGAGGTCGAGTCGACCTCCTCCTGTGACGTGCCCGTGACGGCGGCCGAGGTACTGCTGGAGGGCCACCGGGCCACCCGGGACCGGGTCGCGCGGTCGATCCTGGACCACGGCCCCTCCTCCGCCGCCGACCTGGCGAGCCGGCTCGGCCTCACCGCCGCCGCCGTCCGCCGCCACCTCGACGGGCTGGCCGCCACCGGCCTGGTCGAGTCCCGCGAACAGCGGGTCTACGGCAGCCGCGGCCGGGGTCGCCCGGCCAAGGTCTTCGCCCTCACCGACGCCGGCCGGGACGCCTTCTACCAGGCGTACGACCAGCTCGCGGCCGACGCCCTGCGCTGGATCGCGGACTCGGTCGGCGGCGGCAAGGCGGGCGAGGAGGCGGTCGCCGCCTTCGCCCGCGCCCGGTTCGGCAAGCAGGCCGAGAAGTACCTGGAGGCCCTGCGTCTGGCCGCCGCCGGGGAGCGCACCGAGGCGCTGGCCCAGGCGCTGAGCGCGGACGGGTACGCTGCCACGGTGCGGCGTGTCCCGTCGGCCGCGGCCAAGGCCCCCGCGGGCGCCCAGCTCTGCCAGCACCACTGCCCGGTCGCGCACATCGCCGAGCAGTTCCCGCAGCTCTGCGAGGCGGAGACCGAGGTCTTCTCCCGGCTCCTGGGAACCCATGTGCAACGGCTGGCCACGATCGCCCACGGCGACGGGGTCTGCACCACCTATGTGCCGGCATCCGGTGCCGCATCGTCGTCCGCCCGGCTGCCTTCGGGCCGCGGCTCCGATGCAGCGCCGACTGCCGGTACGTCCACCGAAGATTCTGCGTCCGCGCGTTAGGAAGCTCGCATGACTGACACCGTTTCGCACCCGGAGCTCGAGGGCCTGGGCAATTACGAGTACGGCTGGGCCGACCCGGACACCGCCGGTGCCGCGGCCAAGCGCGGGCTCAGCGAGGAGGTCGTCCGCGACATCTCCGCGAAGAAGAACGAGTCCGAGTGGATGCTCAACCTGCGTCTCAAGGGCCTGAAGCTGTTCGGCAAGAAGCCCATGCCGACCTGGGGCTCCGACCTCACCGGCATCGACTTCGACAACATCAAGTACTTCGTCCGCTCCACCGAGAAGCAGGCCGAGTCCTGGGAGGACCTGCCGGCGGACATCAAGGCGACGTACGACAAGCTCGGGATCCCCGAGGCGGAGAAGCAGCGCCTGGTCGCCGGCGTCGCCGCCCAGTACGAGTCCGAGGTCGTCTACCACCAGATCCGCGAGGACCTGGAGGAGCAGGGCGTCATCTTCCTGGACACCGACACCGCGCTGCGCGAGCACCCGGAGCTGTTCAAGGAGTACTTCGGCACCGTGATCCCGGCCGGCGACAACAAGTTCGCCGCGCTGAACACCGCGGTGTGGTCCGGCGGCTCGTTCATCTACGTGCCGAAGGGCGTGCACGTGGACATCCCGCTGCAGGCCTACTTCCGGATCAACACCGAGAACATGGGCCAGTTCGAGCGGACGCTGATCATCGTCGACGAGGACGCCTACGTCCACTACGTCGAGGGCTGCACCGCCCCGATCTACTCCTCCGACTCGCTGCACTCGGCGGTCGTGGAGATCATCGTCAAGAAGGGCGGCCGCTGCCGCTACACGACCATCCAGAACTGGTCGAACAACGTCTACAACCTGGTCACCAAGCGCGCCGTGGCGTACGAGGGCGCGACCATGGAGTGGGTCGACGGCAACATCGGCTCCAAGGTCACCATGAAGTACCCGGCCGTCTACCTGATGGGCGAGCACGCCAAGGGCGAGACCCTGTCGATCGCCTTCGCGGGCGAGGGCCAGCACCAGGACGCCGGCGCCAAGATGGTGCACATGGCGCCGAACACCTCCTCGCACATCGTCTCCAAGTCGGTGGCGCGCGGCGGCGGCCGGACCTCCTACCGCGGCCTGATCGAGATCGGCGAGGGCTCGCACGGCGCCAAGTCCAACGTGCTGTGCGACGCGCTGCTGGTCGACACGATCTCCCGCTCGGACACCTACCCGTACGTGGACGTCCGCGAGGACGACGTGTCCATGGGCCACGAGGCGACCGTCTCCAAGGTCAGCGAGGACCAGCTGTTCTACCTGATGAGCCGCGGCCTGACCGAGACCGAGGCGATGGCGATGATCGTCCGAGGCTTCGTCGAGCCGATCGCGCGTGAGCTGCCGATGGAGTACGCGCTGGAGCTCAACCGGCTGATCGAGCTCCAGATGGAGGGCGCGGTCGGCTGACGTCCGGCCGCAGACCGCCCACCGACTTTTCGAGGAAGAGAGCACTACGACAGCCATGGCTGACGTCCAGAACACCACCGGCTCCACCACCGCCGGTTCGATCGAGGTCGGCACCGCCGGCGCGGGCGCGCAGCTCGCCGGCCCCGGCACCGGCCGCACCGCGGTCCAGCAGCCGATCGACGCGCGCGTCGCGGTCAAGCCGTCCTTCGACGTGAACGACTTCCCGGTGCCCAGCGGCCGCGAGGAGGACTGGCGGTTCACCCCGCTGCACCGCCTCGGGGGGCTGCACGACGGCACCGCCGCCGCCTCGGAGCGGGGCGAGGACAAGGTCGAGTTCTTCCTGCCGGACGGCGTCACGGCCGAGACCGTCGGCCGGGACGACGCCCGTCTGGGCAAGGCCGGCACGCCGGTCGACCGGGTCGCCGCGCAGGCGTTCAGCGCCTTCGAGCAGGCCTTGGTGGTCACCGTCCCCAAGGAGGCGGTGCTGACCGAGCCGGTCAAGATCGACGTGCGCGGCGAGGGCGGGGTCCGCTTCGCCCACGTGGTGATCGACGTCAAGCCGTTCGCCGAGGCCGTCGTGGTGCTGAACCACGCGGGCAGCGGCACCCGGGCCGCCAACGTCGAGCTGCTGGTCGGCGAGGGCGCCAAGCTCACCTTCGTGTCCGTGCAGGACTGGGAGCGCGACGCCGTCCACGTCGCCCAGCACAACGCGCTGGTCGGCCGGGACGCCTCGTTCAAGTCCGTGGTCGTCACCTTCGGCGGCGACCTGGTCCGCCTGCACCCGCGGGTCAACTACGCCGGCCCCGGCGGCGAGGCCGAGCTGTTCGGCCTCTACTTCGCCGACGCCGGCCAGCACCTCGAGCACCGCCTGGTGATCGACCACGACACGCCGCACTGCCGGTCGAACGTGGCGTACAAGGGCGCGCTCCAGGGCCAGGACGCCCACGCGGTCTGGGTCGGCGACGTGCTGATCCGCGCCGCCGCGCTCGGCACGGACACCTACGAGCTCAACCGGAACCTGGTGCTCACCGACGGCGCCCGGGTCGACTCGATCCCGAACCTGGAGATCGAGACCGGCGAGATCGTCGGCGCCGGCCACGCCTCGGCGACCGGCCGCTTCGACGACGAGCAGCTGTTCTACCTGCAGGCCCGCGGCATCCCGGCCGACGAGGCCCGCCGCCTGGTGGTGCGCGGCTTCTTCGCCGAGCTGCTCCAGCAGATCGGCGTGGCCGAGGTCCAGGACCAGCTCATGGAGAAGATCGACGCCGAGCTGGAATCGGCGGTCTGAGCCCGATGACCTTCCTCCGTGCCTGCGCGCTGAGCGACCTCCAGGAGGACGTTCCCAAGCGCGTGGACCTCAATGGCGTGCCGGTCTCCGTCGTCCGCACCGACGAGGGGGTGTTCGCGATCAACGACATCTGCTCGCACGCGAACGTCTCGCTCTCCGAGGGCGAGGTCGAGGACTGCATGATCGAGTGCTGGCTGCACGGCTCCAGCTTCGACCTGCGCACCGGCAAGCCCTCCGGCCTGCCCGCCACCAAGCCGGTCGCTGTCTACCCCGTAAAGATCGAAGGGGACGATGTGCTCGTCTCCGTCAACCAGGAGTCCTGAGTACACATGGCAACCCTTGAAATCCGCGACCTGCACGTCTCCGTGGAGGCCGAGAACGGTCCGCGCGAGATCCTGAAGGGCGTCGACCTGACCGTGAAGCAGGGCGAGACCCACGCCATCATGGGTCCGAACGGCTCCGGCAAGTCCACCCTGGCCTACTCGCTGGCCGGCCACCCCAAGTACACCGTCACCGGCGGCTCGGTGCTGCTGGACGGCGAGGACGTCCTGGAGATGTCCGTCGACGAGCGCGCCAAGGCCGGCGTCTTCCTGGCCATGCAGTACCCGGTCGAGGTCCCGGGCGTGTCGGTCAGCAACTTCCTGCGCACCGCCGCCACCGCCGTCCGCGGCGAGGCCCCGAAGCTGCGGCTGTGGGTGAAGGAGGTCAAGGAGGCGATGGCCGCCCTCCAGATGGACCCGGCCTTCGCCGAGCGCAACGTCAACGAGGGCTTCTCCGGCGGTGAGAAGAAGCGCCACGAGATCCTCCAGCTGGAGCTGCTCAAGCCGAAGATCGCGATCCTCGACGAGACCGACTCGGGCCTGGACGTCGACGCGCTGCGGATCGTCTCCGAGGGCATCAACCGGGTCCGCTCGACCGGCGAGGTCGGCACCCTGCTGGTGACCCACTACACCCGCATCCTGCGGTACATCAAGCCCGACTACGTCCACGTCTTCGCCGGCGGCCGCATCGTCGAGTCCGGCGGTGCCGAGCTGGCCGACAAGCTGGAGGACGAGGGCTACGAGGCGTATGTGAAGGGGGGCGCGTCCGAGTGACGCATCCGTTTGCGGGACTGCTCGACACCGACGCGATCCGCAAGGACTTCCCGGTCCTCCAGCGGTTGCTGCACGACGACAGGCCTCTGGTCTACCTGGACAACGCGGCGACCTCGCAGAAGCCGCGCCAGGTGCTGGAGGCCCTGAACGCCTACTACGAGCGGCACAACGCCAACGTCCACCGCGGCGTGCACGTGCTCGCCGAGGAGGCCACGGCGCTGTACGAGGGCGCCCGGGACAAGGTCGCGGCGTTCGTCAACGCGCCGAGCCGCAACGAGGTGATCTTCACGAAGAACGCCTCGGAGTCGCTCAACCTCGTGGCCAACATGCTCGGTTGGGCCGACGAGCCGTACCGGGTGGACGCCGACTCCGAGATCGTGATCACGGAGATGGAGCACCACTCCAACATCGTCCCGTGGCAGCTGCTGTCGCAGCGCACCGGTGCGAAGCTCAAGTGGTTCGGGCTGACCGACGAGGGCCGGCTCGACCTGTCGAACATCGACGAGCTGATCACCGAGAAGACCAAGGTGGTCTCCTTCACCCTGGTCTCCAACCTGCTGGGCACGATCAACCCGGTCGAGGCCATCGTCCGCAAGGCCCAGTCGGTCGGTGCGCTGGTCGTCATCGACGCCTCGCAGGCCGCACCGCACATGGTGCTGGACGTGCAGGCGCTGGAGGCCGACTTCGTCGCCTTCACCGGCCACAAGATGCTGGCCCCGACCGGCATCGGCGTGCTCTGGGGCCGTCACGAGCTGCTGGAGGACCTCCCGCCGTTCCTCGGCGGCGGCGAGATGATCGAGACCGTCACCATGGGCTCGTCCACCTACGCCCCGGCGCCGCACAAGTTCGAGGCCGGCACCCCGCCGATCGCCCAGGCGGTCGGGCTCGGCGCGGCCATCGACTACCTCCAGGGCATCGGCATGGAGAAGATCGCGGCGCACGAGCACGCGATCACCGAGTACGCGGTCGAGCGGCTGCTGGAGGTCCCGGACCTGCGGATCATCGGCCCGCGCACGGCCGTGGACCGCGGCGCCGCGATCTCCTTCACCCTCGGCGACATCCACCCGCACGACGTGGGCCAGGTGCTGGACGAGCAGGGCATCGCCGTGCGCGTCGGCCACCACTGCGCGCGGCCGGTCTGCCTGCGGTACGGAATTCCGGCGACCACGCGGGCGTCGTTCTATCTGTACTCGACGCCGGGCGAGGTCGACGCGCTGATCGACGGCCTGCACCACGTCCGGAACTTCTTCGGCTGACGGGACGGGGCAGGACGACGATGAAGCTCGACTCGATGTACCAGGACATCATCCTGGACCACTACCGCAACCCGCACGGCAAGGGGCTGCGGGACGGCGACGCCGAAGTGCACCACGTCAACCCGACGTGCGGCGACGAGATCACCCTGCGGGTGAAGCTCGACGGCGCCACGGTCGCCGACGTCTCGTACGAGTCGCAGGGCTGTTCGATCAGCCAGGCGAGCGCCTCGGTGCTCAACGACCTGGTGGTCGGCAAGTCCGTGGGCGAGGCACAGGCGGTCCAGGAGGCCTTCCTGGAGCTGATGCAGAGCAAGGGCCAGGGCGAGGGCGACGAGGAGGTGCTGGAGGACGCGGTCGCGTTCGCCGGCGTCTCCAAGTACCCGGCCCGGGTCAAGTGCGCCCTGCTCAGCTGGATGGCCTGGAAGGACGCCACCGTCCAGGCGCTCGCCCAGAACCCCGCCACGAACGACTGAATCCGCAGAGGAGGACAAGACCATGAGTGACGAGAGCACCACCGACGCCACGGCCTCCACCGCGGAGGAGCAGACCGGCGGCATCACCGGCACCACCGCCGGAACGGTCTCGGTCGAGGACCTGACCGAGGCCCTGATGGACGTCGTCGACCCCGAACTGGGCATCGACGTCGTCAACCTGGGCCTGATCTACGGCGTCCACATCGACGAGTCCGACGTGGCCACCATCGACATGACGCTCACCTCGGCGGCCTGCCCGCTGACCGACGTCATCGAGGACCAGGCGAAGACCGCCACCGACGGCCTGGTGAAGGACCTGCGCATCAACTGGGTCTGGATGCCGCCGTGGGGCCCCGACAAGATCACCGATGACGGCCGCGAGCAGCTCCGCGCCCTCGGCTTCAACGTCTGAGATCCGTCGTACCGAATGCGCCGCTGCCCGGGACTTCTTCGGAAGTCCCGGGCAGCGGCGCTTCCGCGCGTGAGCGGCGCCTGCCTACCCCCGCTTCGCCCGCCGCCGGCGTCAACCGCCAGCAGCGGCAGGTCGGGGCGGGAGTCCAAGACCTCGATGCGGCAGTAGCCGTCGGTCTCGTCAACCAGCACCCTGACGACGTCGCCCGGCTTGCTGGCGTGCCGGATCGCGTTCGTCGTCAACTCGGCGAAGACGAGCAGGACATCGAGAACCCGCTCGTTGTCCACGTCCCAGCCCCACTCCACGAGCTTGGATCGCACGATGCGACGAGCCATGGGAATCGCGGTCACGTCTGCCGGGAAAGCGGCCTTCCAGCGACGGAGAGGCCACGTTTGCTCGACGGCCACCATGTGTGAATCGCTCCGATCGGCAGGAGCGCTCGAACGCCCCGTTCTTGGTTGCCTGTGGGGATCAACCTTGGCCTGGTGGCGAGGACAGAACTACTGCCAAACCTTGGACACTTGCTCCCCTTCGGGGTGACCGGTAAGGACAATCGCGGACAGTTCGGAGACGCTTCCGTGTGACCCGTACGACCGCCCGCCCGGCGGTGGTAGGCAGGGAACAGACGTAGTTCACACCGGGCTGCGGCGAAGGGACCCGCGATGAACTTGTTCGATGCCTTGGTCGCTGAGTCCGGCATGGACTTCCGCGGTTTCCTGGCCGAGTACAGGCGGGCCGCCGCGCTGCTCCACGACGGGACCGGCGATCTCGCCTTCAGGAACGTCGACCTGACGGACAAGAGCTTCATGCGGTGGCGCTCCGGTCAGGTTGCGCGACCCCATCACCCAGCGCCCGCGATCCTCAAGCAGATCTACGGCAGGTCGGTGAAGCTTCGCTCCTCGGAGTGACGAGCAGGTCCGATCGCTGTTGGCAGTGGTGGACCCTGTGCTCAATGAAAGAGAAATGGCCATGACTGCACGAGATGCCCGCGCCCACGCCGCCGACGCGGCTGCTCGACTCCTGCCGGATCTCAGCCTCGACCAGCTCGAAGACGACCTGGTGCGCCTGGCCCGGGACACCGGTGCCAAACCGCCGCATCTGATCTTTATGTCAGCGAAGGAACTGCTTGGCGTCGCGAGGGTTCAGCTGGATCGTACCCAGGCGTTGTCGCAGCGGGGACGCCTGTACCGCGTGGCCGGCGAGGCCTCGGCGCTTCTGGCCGCTTGTGCCTTCGATCTCGGCGCCATGCCCTAGCGTTCGAACTGACGCGGGCAGCAGCCCTGTACGGCCAGGTTGCCGAGCACCAGCCCCTGTGGGCGTACGCCCACGGCTACCTGGCTGTCCTGTACTACTGGAGCGGCAACCCCGCCCAAGCCGTCCGCAAGATCGAGGAGGCTCGGTCGTTCTCCGGTATCGGCGCCACGGGCAGGGCGCGGCTGGCTGCGATTGCGGCCCGCGCGTACGCGCATCGAGGCCAGGCCGACGAAGCTCACCGGGCGATACTGGAGAGTGTGGCCGAGCGCGGGCGTGCCGAGGATGATCTGCACGACGGCGTGGGCGGCGAGTTCGACTTCGACCTGGAGCGGGTCGAGATGAGTAACAGCGCCAGCTTGTTGCTCCTGCGGGACGGCCGTGGCGTCGAGGTCTCCGCCCGGCGGTCGCTGGAACTGATCGCTGCCCGCTCCGCGAACTCCAATCCTCTTGTCATTGCTCCCCAGGCCCGGGCCGATCTGGCCTCCGCCCTACTGATGCGCAATGATCTGGACGGCGCTGCTGATGCACTCGCCCCGGTGCTCACCCTCCCCCGAGAGTGGCGCGGCGCGGGTCTTACGGGCGGGGTCAACGCGGTCCGGATCGAGTTGGCGTTGCCGGCCTTCCGCAACGCCCAGCTCGCGCGGGATCTTGCGGATCAGATCGATGACTTCACCCTGGTAGCTGCGCCCCAGGTTCTCGGGCCTGGCGCGACGCGGATCGCCCTCGGCGGAGGCAGTGACTAGGCCGTGTCCTGCCGATCAGTTGAGTCGTTGATACGACTATGGGGAGTAGGGGTGATCTGACTGACGGCCAGTGGGAGCGGCTTCGGCCG
>NZ_JBFBFA010000048.1:0-55698 GCF_040683915.1 Kitasatospora sp. NPDC093102
GGACTGTACTTCGAGGGACGTCCCACGTGGATCTTCACCTTCCTGGACCAACGAGATCCATTCTCAGGTGTGTCCACACCGCGGGGGTCACCTCAGGCCCAACGGTGCGGGCAAGACCACGCTGCTGCGGATCCTGGCCGGTCAGGAGACCCCGGACTCCGGCCGCGTCGTCCCCGGGACGGGGCTACGCCTCGGCTACTTCGCCCAGGAGCACGACACCCTGGCCCCGACGCTCAGCGTCCGCGACAACCTCGCCAAGGCCGCGCCCGACCTGACCGACGGCGAACTGCGGCACGTGCTCGGCGCGTTCCTCTTCCGCGGCGACGACGCCGACAAGCCGGCCAGGGTCCTGTCCGGCGGTGAGAAGACCCGCCTCGCCCTGGCCGCCCTCGTCCAGATCGGCGGAACACTCTGGCACCCTATCTGACCAGCGGAAATTCCGGAAGATCTTCGTACGCTCTCAGCCGTCGAGACGCTGGCTCGCCTCCTCGGCGGCTGGCCCGCGCCCGACACGTCATCGGTGTCGCGCTGGATGCCCAGCTGAGCAAGGAGGAAAACGCTGAGATCGACGCTCTGTGCGATCAGGGCCGCTTCTATGGCTCGGAAGGCACCATCAATCCCCACTGACCAGTCCAGCTGGGACAGCAAGCGCATCGAACCAGCCCCGCCGAGGCGGAAATCAGTTCAACCGAAACCTGGCACTCGACCACCAAGATCACGATCTACAGCTGGAGTAATAGGGCGTAGTGCCTTGTTCAGCCCGATGTTCGATCGGGTCGCAATTGGGAGTGGTCGGGTCGAGCCGCGCCATTTCCAGCACCGTTCCTGCGCGGTCGAGCGCGTCCTTCAGGGCGGCTTTGAGGTGTGGTGACAGGGTGCCGGTGTTCAGCGCGAAGGCTCCCAGGGACTCCCTGAGGAGTTCGACCCGGGCAGCGCGGAGGTGGGCGAGTGCGACTGGGTGGGCGAGGAGATCCCGGAGCGCGTAGCCGTCGCCGGACTCGGCGGTTCGGAGAGCCAGGTGGTGTGCGAGGTTTCGGGCAGTGGGTGCGGTTGTGTCGGCGGCGTCGATCGCGGTGAGGGTGAGGCGGGTGGTGAATACGGCCAGGCCCTCGGTCGGTTCGAGGGCGAGGCAGTGGTCGATTGCCGTTTTGGCGGCGTGTCGGTCGTCGGGGCGGCACAGTGCGGTGAGGACGGCGGTGACAGCGTCCTCCCAGGGGGCGCCCGGCTGGGTGGTGTCCAGCAGGGCGAGGGCGCCGGGCAGGTCGGCGGTGGTGGCGCGGGCGAGGATGGCGACTTGTCGGCCGTCGAGGATGCGTTGGCCGATGCCGCGGTGCTTCTCGATGTGGTGGAGGGCGTCCGCCCAGCGGCCGGCGGTGGTGAGGGCGCGGGTGCCGTCGGCGATGACGACGCGCCACAGCCACTCGTGGACTTCGTGGCGCTGCTGGTCGGTCTCGGTGAGGCGGGCGGGGATGGTGATGCCGTCGAGCGTCGTCTCCGTGGCTGTGGTGACGGCGTGGTAGAGGTCGATGAGGAGTTGGTGGCCGCGCTGGTGATGGCCGGCGCGGATATGGAGGCGGGCGAGGTTGACGACGGGTTCGAGGCCGCGGATGGCGCTTTTTGCCGGGAGTGGTCCGCGGGTGAGGTAGAGGGCGGCGTGGCGGTGGCACAGCTCGCGGGCGTAGTCGGGCAGGGCGAGGTCGGTGGCGAGGAGGGCTGCCTGGTTGAAGACGGTGGATGCGAGGCCCGGGTCGTTCTGCCGGGAGGCCGTGTCGGCCAGCTCGGTGAGCCGGCCGACACGGGCGTCGAGGGGCAGGCACACGGGCCGGTGGCGTGCGACCAGCGGGAAGCGCCGGGCGACGGGGCCGGTCGGGTGCATGCGGACTACTCCCAGATGACGGTGATCGGGTGGTGGAGGCGGTTCAGGACGAACCGGCCGGCGTTTGGGTCCGCGGTGGCGGGGGTGTCGGGGAGTTCGAAGCGCGGCCTCCGGCTCCGGAAGCCGGTGTTCCAGGTGCGGACTTCCTCGGCGACGAGGTCGGCGAGCTGTTGGCCGGCGGGGCCGTGGCCAATGACGCCGGTCTCGTAGGTCTTGCGGCCGTTGGCGTCGGGCTCGCCGGGGCGCAGGGTGAGGTAGGCGAGGGAGTGGGTGTGGACGGTGGCCATGGCGCCCCAGCCGAACATGGGGGCGATGCCGCGTTCGCGGGCGGTGCCGGTGACGCTCATCCTCATCAGGGAGTTGGGGCAGCGGAGGGCCAGCCACAGGTCCTGGTACTCGTAGGTGGTGCCGGCCGGGATGCTGACGCCGGTCCAGACGTCGTGGCGCTCGGTGTCGAGGACGCCGAGCAGCAGGTCGGCGTCGACCGCGTCGGTTTGGTCCTTGTGGGCCTGGAGGGTGACGTCGCCCTCGTGGGTGAGGGTGACGGTGCGGCGGGCGTCGTCCATGCTGCCGCGCAGAGGCATAAAGACGGCGAGCTGGTCGTCGACCGACACCCAGGCGTTCTCGCCGCGCTCGAAGGCGATGGTGCGCGAGGCGGTGCCGCGTAGGCGCAGCGGCAGGACGATCCGCCCGGTCGGCTTGACCTGCTGGAGCCAGGCGGTGGGCATCTCGCTGGTGCTCACGGTGGCGATGATGCGGTCGAACGGGGCGGCGTCGGGGTGGCCGAGGGCGCCGTCGCCGAGGATCACGTCGGCGTTGGTGATCCCGGCGTCAGAGAGGTGCTTGCGGGCGCCGTCGACCAGGTCGTCGTCCACGTCCACGGCAACCACGTGCCCGTCGGGGCCGACGATGGTGGCCAGGTAGGCGGCGTTGACGCCGGTCCCAGCCCCGGCCTCGAAGATGCGCTGGCCGGGCCGGGCTTCGAGCTGCTCCAGCATCAGTGCGACGATCGCGGGCTGGGAGGCGGCGCTGATCCGGGTGCCGGATCCGTCCGCCTTGGTGTAGGTGGGAGTGTCGGCGTAGGAGGCCTCCAGGGGGAAGCCGGGCAGGAAGTGCTCGCGGGCGACGGTGCGGAAGGCGGCTTCGACCGCGTCGGTGCGGATGGTGCCCTGGGTGAGCAGGCGGTCGGTGAGGCTGTCGCGCAGCTGCTCGGTGTTCGGGGTGGCGATGTTGTTGCTGAGAGTAGTCACGTGGGCGACCCTAGTGGTTGTGCGGATGGTGGACTGCGAGGGCGCGGAGCCCTCACCGGAATGGAAGGCGATGTCCAACGCGCGTGCGGCGGTGGTGGATTGGTGCTCGATGGGTACGCCGGCGCGGTTGGCGTGGAAGATCATCAGGTGGGCGAGGACGGCGCGCAGTCCGCGGGTGAGGCGGCCGTCGCGGGCCGCGCGGACAAGGTCCTGTCCAGCCGTCTCGAAGGCGTCGACCCAGCCGGTGTGTCCGGCGAGCGGCTCGCCGGGGCGGGTGAGCCGGCGGGTGTCGAGGGTCATCAGGCGGTGCATCGCGGCATTCAGGGCGGCGGCCCGCTCGGGCGTGAGGGAGGGCGGCTCGGGGCGTTCGGCGACGAACCTGCTCCACACGTCGCCTTGTTCGTACCAGTCGAGGCCGGCGGAGCGGAGCATGGCGGAGACGAGGACGACGAACGTTTCGGTGCGGCCGAGTGTGGGCGGCTCGGGCTTGGCGGCACGGGCCATCAGGTGTCGGCTGTCGGTGTGGAAGAGCCGGTGGGCGATCTGCATGGCCTCGGGACCGCCGAACACCTCGGTCTCCGGCTCGTAGACCACGGTGGCCCAGCCCTCGACGAGCCCCTCCTCGACGAGCGTGTCCAGAAGTGCGGTCACGACGGGGGCGGGGGCGGCGGTGCGGTAGCGCAATCGCAGCCCGCCCTTGCGCATGTACCACCAGCCCTCCAGGAGGCCGGAGTTCTGAGCGTGGATGAGGACGGGGGCCAGGTGGTGGGCGGTGATCTGTTCGACGGTGGCGGGGTCGGCGAAGACGAGGTCGTGCTGGATCCAGCCGGTGGTCATCGAAGGGGTCCTTGGTCAGGTGGTCAGGAGGCAGGCGTCCCAGCGGGTCGCTGGTGCAGTGCCGGTGGCGGGTGCGAGCAGGGCGAGGGCGGTGCCGGCGGCGCCTTCCAGGAACCCGGGCCCTGCCGTCGCCAGGAGGTGGCGTGCTTGCTTGTCGGGGTCGGCGCCGGGCGGGTGGGCGGTGTCGAGGAGCAGGGCGGCGGCGGAGTGCAGGCGGGCCGCGTTGTGCGGAAGGGCGTCGTCGGCGGCGCGGTGGGCGATGTGGGCGAGCCCGGCGAAGCCGTGGCAGGCAGACAGGTCGGTGGTCGTAGCGAGCGCCTTGGGGTCCGCCAGTGCGGTGGCGAGGGCAGTTTCGGCCTGGTGGCGCAGGCGCTGGTCGCCGAGGGCGAGGGCAGCGAGCTGCTGGGTGCGGGCGAGGCCGGCGGTGCCGTAGCACCAGCTCGGCCGCTGAGGGAGCAGCGGCGTGCGCGCGGTGCCGTCCAGGTGGGCGGGGGTGATCCAGTACGGCCAGACGTGGCCGTCGCGCCAGCGTTCCAGCCAGGCCACGATTGTGCCGATCGCCTGGCGCTGGCCGTCCACCTCCACACCCTGGCGCAGTGTCAGGGCGAGCAGGGCGAGGGGGCCCGTGATGCCGTGCGCGAGGCCGTTGTTGGCGTGCCCGCCAGGGAAGCTGTCGTCGGGCGTTCCGGACGGTCCGGTGGCGGTCCACCAGCCCGGTAGTGTCCGGCCGTTGTGCTTGACGTCGTCGGTGAGGCGCACCAGGCAGGTGAGCACCGTGCGGATCGCCTCGCCGCGCGGGGCGCGGTGCAGCGATCGCGGTCGACGAGATCGAGGCGGTCGTCGTGGCGACACTGGAGGAGATCCCGAAGAACGCGACACACTGGTCCCGGAGCTCGATGGCCGCCCGCAGCGGCCTCTCGAAGTCGACCGTCGGACGGATCTGGCGGAAGTTCCAGCTCAAGCCCCATCTGGCCGACACCTTCAAGCTGTCCACCGACCCGCTCTTCATCGAGAAGGTCCACGACGTGATCGGCCTGTACTTCGACCCGCCCGAAGGCGCGGTGGTGCTGTCGGTCGACGAGAAGTCGCAGATCCAGGCCCTCGACCGCTCCCAGCCGGTCCTGCCCATGATGCCGGGCATGCCGGAGCGCCGGACCCACGACTACGTGCGCAACGGCCTGACCACCCTGTTCGCCGCGTTCGACACCAGCAGCGGGAAGGTCATCACTTCACTGCACCGCCGCCACCGTGCGGCGGAGTTCAAGAAGTTCCTCGTCAAGATCGACCGCGAGGTTCCCGACGGGCTCGACATCCACCTGATCTGCGACAATTACGGCACCCACAAGACCCCGGCCATCCGCGCCTGGCTGGCGCAACATCCCCGATTCCACATGCACTTCACCCCGACCGGGTCCTCGTGGATCAACCAGGTGGAGCGCTGGTTCGGCTTCCTCACCGATCAGATGATCCGGCGCGGTGCCCACAAGAACGTTCAGGCCCTTGAGAGGGACATCCGCGCCTGGATCAAGAACTGGAACGAGGACCCCAGGCCGTTCACCTGGACCAAGACCGCCGACGAGATCCTCGACTCCCTCGCCCGATTCTGCCGACGGATCTCCGGCGCAGGACACTAGGACTTGTCCGGTCGATCAGGTTCGGGCCCGGCGTGGACGGGTGGGGTCATTGGCTGAGCGGGGGTCGCTTCCCCGGCGGCGCTGCGGGATGTGTGCCGCCGACTCTCCCGGGGTGGTGACCGGCGCGCGGTGTGGACTGGACGAGCCGAGCGAGGGAGGAAGTTCCGCTCCACGCGCACGGCCGGCTACCAGGAGTACCGGTCGACGAATCGGTGCGGGCGGCCTGGCGAACCCGCGTGCGAAGCCGGGGCGGAATCCGATAGCGTGCACGAAGGAGTGCCGGGAAGCCTGGTCGGCGAACAAGGGACAGCTGTGTCCGCGGGCCGGTCCGGGGGTGGTGTGCGTGGCGCTCGACGCGAGGTCCGCCGGCACGCCGTCGGCCCGGCCCCGGCTGCGGACCCGCCGCCCCTCATGCCGACCCCGGCCCCCTCAGACGTTACCCACCGTCCACAGGGCTTCAGTGGACTTCGGACAGATTCCGAGAATTGAGACACCGTCCGGCGTTCCGGCCTTCCGGTGCCGTCCGACCCCGGAAGGGGCGGGGCGGCACGCCCCGGCGACGGCAACCCAGGCGTTCCGGCTGCGCACCGGACTGGGGGGAGAACCATCATGACCCACCGTCCCTCACCATGGATCCGCACCGGCGGCGCGCTGCTCGCCGCGGCGGCGCTCGTCCCGGCAGCGGCCGCCTGGTACGTGTTCGGCGTCCGGATGCCGGACGACGCCGAGCGGTCCCGCTCGTACTCGGTCGCCGCGACCTGCCCGGCCGAAAGCCCGGGCGCGGCGGTCGAGGAGTGCGTGCGCACGGTGTCGTTCACCGTCAGCGGCACGGTCCTCCGGCACAAGGACCGCCTGGCAACGCTGGACGGCGCGCCGTCCTGGAGCGGCACGGTGCGGTTCGGCAACGACGGGCCACTGCTAGAGGATCTGAAGCCCGGCGACCGGGTGGACGGCACGCTGTGGCGCGGCCAGGTGATGCGCCTGGAGCGGGCCGGCGTCGCGCAGGCCTCCGTCGACGAGCCCCGCGACGAGGTGCAGCTCTTGGCCGGGCTGGGCACTGCCGTCGCGCTGCTGGCGGTGCTCGCCGCCGCCCTGGGCACACGACTGTTCACCGGCCGTACCACCACGTTTGCCCTCGTCCGGTCGTTCATCTTCTGGACGCTGTTCTCCTGCGTCATGCCCGCGGTGCTCGCGTTCTGGGTCGGCCTGCCGTGGTGGACGGTGCCGGCCGCGGCCATCCCGACCGCGCTGATTGCAGCGGAGGCGATGCGGCGCCTGAACGCAGGGAAGGCCCCGGGGGAACCGCAGGGTTTCGTGGCCGGCCAGGTGCCTGCTTGACCCACCCACCGGCAGTTGGCGGGACCGCTGCTCGGCTAGGACTTGTCCGGGCGATCATGTGCGGAGCCAGATGGCGAGGGCAGCTGCGGCGACGGTGCCGAGGTAGACGTAGCCGCGTTTGTCGTAGCGCGTGGCGACCGCTCGGGCGTGCTTGAGCTTGTTGATGGCGCGTTCGACGGTGTTGCGTTTCTTGTACCGCTCCTCGTCGAAGCCCGGTGGCCGCCCGCCGCGCGAGCCCTTGCGCAGGCGGGCGGCCCGGCTGTCGGTCTTCTCCGGGATCGTGTGCGGGATGCCGCGCCTGCGCAGGTAGGCGCGGCAAGGGCCGTTGCTGTAGGCCTAATAGGCGTCGTGGGTCGGCTTTTTGGCGGTCCTGGCAGGGGCGGGGCGGGACGTCTGGTCTGTAAGCGGCGCCTGGGAGCGCTTCGACAAGAGGGACGCATGCGCGGCCCCTGCCGTTTGGTACGCGGTCGTCGTACGGTGCCGTTGTTCGAGCCGTTCCCAGGGCCACCTCCTGATCAGCCGGAGCCGTGGAGCTCTTCACGAGAGCGAGGACCCCGGGGGCAGCTGGGGCCACGGACGGCTGATGAGGTGGTGCGCCCGCGAGCGCTTCTGTTAGGTCGCCGGGTGGTCCTGCCGCGGCTCGACGCCGACGGACAGCGAAGGCTCGGAAGGGGTGCGCATGCACGTGACCTGCGGGATCGACTGGGCCGAGGACCATCACGACGTGGCGGTGGTCGACTCCGAAGCCCACCTGCTGGGCAAGCTTCGGATCAGTGATGACGCGGCAGGCTTCCAGGACCTGCTGCGACTGCTTGCCGAGCACGGCGACAGCCCGGACGATCCGATCCCGATCGCGATCGAGACCTCACGCGGGCTCCTGGTGGCTTGTCTGCGGGCTTCCGGGCGTCGGGTCTTCGCAATCAACCCGATGGCCGTGGCGCGCTACCGAGACCGGCACGTCGTCTCTCGCAAGAAGTCCGACCACCAGGACGCCGTCGTGCTGGCGAACATCCTGCGCACCGACGCCGAACTCCACCGGCCTCTACCGGGCGACTCCGACCTGGTCAAGGCGATCGGCGTCCTTGCCAGGGCCCAGCAGGACGCGGTCTGGGACCGCACCCGGGCCCACAACCGTCTGCGATCGCACCTGCGCGAGTACTACCCGGCGGTCCTGGAGGCGTTCGCTGGCAAGCGCGAGCGGCTGCTGTCCCGTGAGGCCCGCGCGATCCTGGCAATCGCCCCCACCCCGGCCGAGGCCGCCAAGCTCACCCGCAGTCGGCTCAAGGCTGCCGTCATGCGGGCCGGCCGCCAGCGCCGGATCGAGGCCGAGACCGACCGGCTGCTCGAGGTGTTCCGCCAGTCCTGGCTGCACCAACCGGCCCTGGTGGAAAGAGCGATGGGACGCCAGACACTCGCTCTGCTCGGCCAGCTCGAGGCGGCCTGCCAGGCCTGCGACGACCTGGCGCGCGCCACCGAGGAGCTCTTCCTGCAGCATCCCGATGCGGAGATCATCACGAGCTTTCCGGGCCTGGCCGTGCTCACCGGCGCCCGGATACTCGCCGAGATCGGCGACGACCGCACCCGGTTCGACACCGCTCGGGATCTGAAAGCGTATGCCGGAAGTGCCCCAGTGACGCGGGAGTCCGGCAAGAGCCGGCGCGTCAGCCATCGCCGGATCAAGAACAGTCGCTTGGCCGCAACCGGCAGGCACTGGTCCTTCGCAGCGCTCACCGCCTCGCCCGGCGCCCATGCCCACTACAACCGGCGACGGGAGACCGGTGACCGCTACTACGCGGCCCTCCGTCACCTGTTCAACCGCATGCTCGGTCAGCTCCACCACTGCTTGACCAGTTGCCAGAAGTTCGATGAAGCGATCGCATTCGCTCCGCCGAAACCGTCACCACTCGCTGCAGCTGCTTGACCCGATATCTGCATGGGGTGTCTTGTCCGCGGCCAGGCTGTCGGGCGTCTTGCGGGGCCTGCCCAAGCCGGTCCGCGGGACGCGGATCTTCTCCAGCACGGGCTCGAACTGCGTGCAGTCCGCCCGCTGCCCCGGCGTGACGACCAGGGACAGCGGACGGCAGCGGCCGTCCGCGCTCAGGTGGACCTTGGTGGTGAACCCGCCGCGCGAGCGGCTCAGGCCCTCGCCTCCAGCACCACCTCCACCAGGCGGGCAACGAGGCTCTGCCACGGCGTCTCGTCCTGGTGTTCCCCTGGCCCAGCCCCCTTTGGCCCGAGGGCCGGTGGCGGGTCAGCGCGGGCACCGGCCGCATGCTGGTGGGCCCGCACGATGGTCGAGTCGACCGAGATGTCCCAGTCGATGTCGCCGGCCGCGTCCGCTTCGGCCTGCACCTGCTGGAGCAGGCGTTCCCAGGTCCCGTCGGCCGACCACAGCCGGTGCCGCTCGTAGACGGTCTTCCACGGCCCCAACCGCTCCGGCAGATCACGCCACTGAACACCAGTGCGCACCCGGTGCAGAATCCCGTCGATCACCTGCCGGTGATCCCGCCACCGGCCACAACGCCTGTTGCTGACCGGCAGGAACGGCCGCAGCCGCTCCCACTCCTCATCCGTCAGATCACCCCGCCCCATGCCCAGCACAACGAGCAAGGCAACCGATAGTCACATGATCGGGCGGACAAGTCCTAAGCGATGGCGAAGTCGCGGACGGTCTTCTTCCAGGGGGTAGTCGGGGCGGTGTTCGGGGTGGCAGGCCCCGATGGCGCAACGCCTACACAGACCTCTGGACTTACTAGGACGTCCAACTATATGGTCGACGGCAGGTCCGCGGTGTCAGGGAAGCCGGTGTGAGTCCGGCACGGTCCCGCCACTGTGACCGGGGAGTTCGTCCTCGCAGATGACGGCCACTGGCAGCCAGCCGGGAAGGCCTGAGGGCGTGCGGTGATCCGGGAGTCAGGATACCGGCCGCGGGTGGTTCGTGTTTTCCACGAGGATGGAGACGACACGCATGACTCCGGGCTGCTCCCGTTCCACTGCTCCTGGTTGTCCCGTGCCGACGGCTGCCGGGGCGCCCACACCCTGACGGTCCGTTCTACCGCCGCACGCCCGTGCCGAGGGGCGCACCACCGTGCGCCCGCTCGCGGTCGGCGGCCTCCATTCCTCCTCTCCCCATCCCTGTCGAGAGAAGGAACCGATGGTCCGTGAACTGACCCACTTCGTCGCCGGCAAGCCCACCGCCGGCACCTCCGGCCGCTACGGGGACGTCTTCGACCCCAACACCGGCCGGGTGCAGGCCCGGGTGCCGCTGGCGGACCGCGCCGAGGTCGAGGCGGTGATCGCCGACGCGGCCCAGGCACAGCCCGTGTGGGCGGCCTGGAACCCGCAGCGGCGGGCCCGGGTGCTGTTGCGCTTCCTCCAACTGGTCGAGCGGGAGAAGGACGAACTCGCCCGGCTGCTCTCCGCCGAACACGGGAAGACCGTGGCCGACGCCCACGGCGACATCCAACGCGGCCTGGAAGTCGTGGAGTTCGCCGCCGGCATCCCGCACCTGCTGAAGGGCGAGTTCAGTGACAACGCCGGGACGGGCATCGACGTGTACTCGATGCGCCAGCCGACCTGCCCCACCTGCACTCCTTCACGAACGGCCTGGAACTCGACCGCGCCGCCGTCGACGCCGGACTCACCCTCCCGTACCACAACGGCCGCACCGAAGGCGTCAACACCCGCACCAGGAGGATCATGCGCCAGATGCACGGCCGCGCCGGATTCGACCTCCTCCGCCACCGCGTCCTCCTCCCGCAATGAGGACGCAGCGTCACCACCGACTACGGAACAGAGCCGGAATCCTGATAGTCCCTACCGGTCCCCTCGGGTGACAGCGGGCCGGCTACGTCGCCCGGATGTTCTGGTCGGGGGCGTGCCCCTCGGCCGCGCGTTTGAGGATGTCGATGGTGAACGGGTGGTGGACCCTGCGGAGATCGTTGAAGTCGAGGAGGGCCTTGGCGATGTCGAGGAGGTCACAGACGTCTTCGGGGCGGGGGTCGGGGATACCGAGGACCACGGTGGTGAGGGCCTCGGGGGAGGGGGTGGTGGTACCGGGGGTGAGGAGGGGGGTGAGCGACTGGAGGGCTCGGAGGGTGTCCGGGGTGATGGGGTAGTTGACGTCGATCAGGGTGTGGGCGAGGCCGAGCAGCTCGGTGTCGGTGGCGGGCGTGGTGCCGAAGACGTGGCGGCGCAGGCGGGTGAGCGGGTCGCGGGGGTCGAGGCGGGGGCGGAGGGTGGTGGCGGCCTCGGTGAGGTGTGTCGCGAGGTGGACGTTGAACCGTGCGGCAGCGGACCCCTCGGAGGGCAGGCCGGTGCGCTCAAGCAGTTCCTGAGGCCCGGGTTTCTGCCGCGAACCGGGTTGCCGCTCGACGGGAGGCTGTTTGGCGCGGGTGGTGTTCGGCCGGGTGGTGAGGCGCGTGCCCCGGGTGGCCGAGCCGGGTGCGGTGGTGTTCGGGGGAGTCGGCGGGACTCCGGCCGGGGCGGTGCGGGGGCGTTCGGGCCGGGCGGGGGCCGGGGCTGTCGGTCGATGGCTGCGGGCGCGGTGTGAGGAGGGCACGGCGGGTTCGGGTGTGCGCCTGTGCGGGGTCACAGGGCTTGGGACTGGACCGGTACGACCGGACCCGGGCGTGCGGGTGCGGTTCGTGGCACCAGGCGGGTGCGGTTCTTCCGTGGCGGGCAGTGCGACGGTGGGCAGGCGGAAAGCCCGTGGCGCGACTCCGGTGCCAGCTCTGCGGGCAGCAGGGGTGGTGTCGTCGAAGCGCGTGCCGGTCTTCACCACCGGTCGGCGCGTGACGGCCGGGCGCGCGGAACCGGGTGGGGTGTCGAGGTCCTTGCGCGCGGGGGCCGTGGTGGCGCTGATGGCGGGTTCGTTGCGGAGCGAGCCGCGCTGGTAGGCGACGACGGTGCGGGTGACGGCCTCCACGACGGGCCTGGGTAGCGGACGGCCGTTGGGGGTCGTGACGGAGTGGATGCTCAGCAGGCGGGCCTCGGAACCCGGCAGCGGCAGCGGCTTGGTGGGGTCGTAGGTGCGGAGGTCGATGCTCGGTGCGATCTTTCGCAGGATGTCGGCGGTCTTCCGCCGGTAGACGCGGATGGTCGCCTCGGAGGCGAACGGGTGGGCGGTGGCGGAACGGTCGTTGGCGGTGACGAGGTCCAGGGTCCGTTCCGCAAGGGCCAGTTGGTCCTCGGTGAGGACCGAGGCCGTCTTGCCACGCAGGAAGTCCCGGGCCTTCTCGCGCAGCCCCGCGGGCCACGCGTCGGTGGGCAGCCGGGGAGGACTGGTCACGGCGGCGGGCTGAGCCGGTTCGGTGGGACCGGCGGGGAGCCCGTGTGCGGTGCTGCTGGGATCGGCGCCGGTCGGGGGCGTGTCGGACCGTGCCGGAGGTGGGCTGACCTCTTGGAGCGGTGTGCCGGGTTCGTCCGGCCGGACGGGCGGAGTGGTCCGACCGGGCCGGGAGTCCTGACCCGCGGTGGCGTCACCGGCCCCGACGGGGTGGCTGCTCGTTTCACCGGATCGGCCGACGTCGCTGAACAGGTGCGGGTACAGGGTTGCGAAGTCGTCTTCGAGGTTGGCTAGGAGGGCCAGTTCAAGCAGGTAGGTGCAGCGTCGGAGGTCCTTCGGGTCCTCCGGCAACGTCACCCTGTCTGCGGTCCGTTCCTGGAGCTCCTCCTGGAGTAGGTCTCTGTGTCCTGGGCTGTGCTCTTTCCACCAGGTCTCGATCTCGTTCGTTGTGGCCTTGCGTGCCTTTTCGACAAGGGTCTGGTGGGCCGGGCTGAGGGATTGGAACGGGGGTGCGGAGTCGGTGGCGTCGCCGGCCCCGACGGGGTGGCTGCTCGTTTCACCGGATCGGCCGACGCTGCTGAACAGGTGCGGGTACAGGGTTGCGAAGTCGTCTTCGAGGTCGGCTAGGAGGGCCAGTTCAAGCAGGTAGGCGCAGCGCCGGAGGTCCTTCGGGTCCTCCGGCAACGTCACCCTGTCTGCGGTCCGTTCCTGGAGCTCCTCCTGGAGTAGGTCTCTGTGTCCTGGGCTGTGCTCTTTCCACCAGGTCTCGATCTCGTTCGTTGTGGCCTTGCGTGCCTTTTCGACAAGGGTCTGGTGGGCCGGGCTGAGGGATTGGAACGGGGGTGCGGAGTCGGTGGCGTCGCCGGCCCCGACGGGGTGGCTGCTCGTTTCACCGGATCGGCCGACGCTGCTGAACAGGTGCGGGCACAGGGTTGCGAAGTCGTCTTCGAGGTCGGCTAGGAGGGCCAGCTCAAGCAGGTAGGCGCAGCGCCGGAGGTCGTTCGGGTCCTCCGGCAGAGTCATCTCGACTGCGGTCCGTTCCCGGAGCTCCTCCTGGAGTAGGTCTCTGTGTCCTGAGCTGTGCTCTTTCCACCAGGTCTCGATCTCGTTCGTTGTGGCCTTGCGTGCCTTTTCGACAAGGGTCTGGTGGGCCGGACTGAGGGATGGGGACGGGGGTGCGGAGTCGGTGGGACCGTCCGGGGCGTGGGGAGTTCCGCTCTCCACGGGATCGATCGGGGGCGTGGCGGTGGGGTGGTGACGTCTGAGCGTGCCGTCGACGGCGGTGAAGCGGGCCGGGACGTCGGGAGTCGTGGTGAGGCGTTCGTAGTACGCCAGCGCGCCGTGGGCGCGGTTCTTCACGTATCCGTCGTCGACGGTGAATCCGGTGGAACCAGCGGCGGGGAGGTAGATGTCGGGGCCGCCGAGTTCGGTGGAGAGATCCAGCAGGTAGCGCACGGCGGCGGCCCGGTGCTCGGGCGGGTAGGCGACCTGCCAGAGCAGGTCCTGCCCGCTGTAACCGCGGCGGCGCAGGGCTCGGGCGAGGAGGCCCGGGGTGATGACGAACGGCTTCCCGGCGTGGTCGGTGGTGTTGGGGTGCCCGAACGGCGCAAAGCCGCGGGGGATGACGGTGAACAGGCCGGGTTGAGGGGCGAGCGCGGGCGGGTCGGCTTTCGCGATGGGGGGTGCGCTGATGACGACGCCATCGGCGGGCTCCGGGTGGCCTGGGGCGTGGTCGAAGGGATGGGTGTGGGATTCGACCGCTTCCTGGCGGGCGGTGTTGGGGTGGTGGGGGGTGACGGGGTGGAGTTGGCCACCGCCGCTGGTGAAGCGCGGGGGACGGTCGGGGTGGGTGGCGATTCGGACCCAGTGCCCCCAGTAGTCGTGGGTGCCTTCGGCAGTGAAGTCCTCTTGTTCCTTCGGGGCGTTGGGGTGAGTGGCGGGGGCGAGGGAGAGGTCGGGGGCGAGCGTGCCGACGGTGTAGATGTCCACGCCGCCCCCGCCGTCCGTGGGGTGGTCGTGGTCGAGTGACTGGGCGGCCCGCCGCAGGTACGCGGTGTAGGCCCGGTGGTCGTACCCGTCGGCGGCGTCGGGGTGGAGTGCGGCGAAGACGACGCGCAGGTCCGATCCGGGTTGCCAGCCGGCGGCCTTGGCGAGGCCTTTGAAGTCGTCCAGGGTGAGCGGGCCGGCGGAGCTGTGGGGGATGCCGTCGCCGCTGAGGTAGGGCACAACGACGGTGCGCAGGCCGTCGTGGACGGGCAGGTCGTCCAGGACGCGCTTCCAGCGGGCGGCGCGGGACGGGGCCACGGCGGCGGCGCCGGCCGGGAAGATGAGTGGCGCCGGGTGTGCCGTGCCGGTAGGCGGGTGGAGCGGGGGGACTGGTCCGGGCGGCAGGTCGGGCAGCCGGGCGGGGATGACGCGAGGCACGATCAGGTCGTCGGACACGCTCTCCCCGAACCGGTCGCTCAACGGACGGGCGACGAGTGGGTCCTGGCGGATACGCGCCGCGAACGGGCTCGTCTTCAGGCGCTGCCTGAGTTCAAGGGCTGTGGTCTGCGGTTGCTGGAGCATGGTGCGTACTGTCCGCAGCTCGCCGCGGTACCGCGCCTCGGAGCTGTATGTGCTCAGCTTGCCCTTGTCCGGACCCCATGTCATCTCCGGGAATCTCAGGGAAGAAGGTTCTTCTCGCGTGAGCAGCGGCTTCGCACGGAAGACGTGATTCAGGTTGACGCGACCGGTGGTGAACACCACGGGTGTGTCCTTGGGGTAGCCCCAGAAGCCGAGTCCGCCGCTCGAAACGGGCTGCCTCTTTCGGTCGCGGACGTCTCTCAGGAATTCCTGTGGGTCGGTTTCGAAGCCCTCGAGCCGGGCGTAGGAGTGGACGCCCATGGTGGCCAGCCACCTGCTCAGCGGTTGGGGCTTGTTGCTGAGTGAAGGATCGATGACGGTCTCGACGTGTCGTCCCGCACCCTCGTCGACGAGTACCAGCGGCGCCACGTGGTACATCCAGCGCACTTTGCCCGGGGCACCGGGCATCGCCCCGGCGGCGTTCTCGGACTCGGCCACCAGCCCGAGCGCCGGATTGTCCCATACTGCGAAAACCTTGCGGGAGTAGACGCCGGACCTGCTGAGCATCTTCGCCACCACGTGGGCGCGCGCGTAGCAGCCGTCCTCGGGGTAGTCGAAGGGGACGGGCAACTCCGCTCCCGCGTCGTCGACGAAGGTGGTGCGCTCTGCCGTCGCGTGCCAGTGCAGGGCCTCGGCGGGACCGATGACCTTCGTTTCGAGGTTGTTGTCGTGGCCGAGCAGGAAGCCGAAGTACTCCCCGTGCTCGGGGAATGCGTGGCGCAGGTCGTCCTGCAGCGACAGGCCGCCGGCTGAGCGGGCGGCATAGGCGTCCTCCACGTCGAAGACGAGGGGAATGGTGCGCCGCAGTGAGCGCAGGAGCCTGTTCAGCCGCCGTTCGTCCCCGGACGTGACGGCGGAATCGAGATCTGCCACGAAGGCTGCGAGGTCGAGGCGGCTCAGGTCCACAGTGGGGGCCGACGCCATGGTGTCCAGGGCCAGGGCGTAGGCCTCGTCGCTCAGTCTGCCCTTGGCCCGGGCCTGGAAGAGCTCCTCGGCGAGGCTCTGGTGGTGTGACCGTTCGTAGTGTTCGGCGACCGGCTGAAGGGGGCGGGAGTCCGCGGTGGCCTGGTGCAGCAGCGACAGCAGGGCGGGTGCGTTCACCTCCTCGCCGGTCAGTTCCCGGCGCAGTTGATGAGCCAGACGATCGACCACCGGCATCGGCAGGGCCGGTACGGCCGGCGGGTGCGGCAGGGCGACTGACGACTCGCCTGACGAGGCCGTGGCAGGGAGCGAGGAGGGACCGGAGGCCCCTTCCAAGGGGCTCCGTTCGGCGCCGGACGTGTCGTGTCGAACGGGCTCGGAGCCGTGGCTCGGAGCGCCGCCGGGGAGACGCCCCGCGCGGCGGTCGGCGGCGACGGTCTGGCGGTCGGCCGCGCCGAGAAAGGCGTGCCGGGCGTGACCGTCGGCGATGACGGCGCGGTCGGTCGGGCGGCGGCGTTCTCCCTTGAGGACGTGGTCGGCCGTGGTGCCGGGGTCGGTGAGCCGGTGGAGGGCGAGTTCACCGGCGAACGTGGCGCGCAGCTCGACGAGTTCGGCGGGTTCGGGGAACAGTGCGGCCGGTGCGGGGCTGTCGGCCGGTGCCATGAGGGGCTTCACCAGGAGGTCCAGCTGCTGCCTGTGAGTTGCGGGCAGGGCGTCCTGCCAGGCCCGCAACCGTTCGGGCGCCAGCGCCTGGACCTCCCGCACCAGCGGGTGGCCCTGGGCCCTGGCCACGGCCTGGACCCAGTTCCGCTCCCTGCTGCGCCAGTCGCTGCGCTCGTAGGACAGGGCGGGCCCGGTGGCCGGGTCGGAAGCGGGCATTTCGCCGGTCCCGCCGCTCGTGACCGCGGCCGGCCGCTTCGGCGCCGTACGTTCGGCGACACCCGGTTCGCCGGTCGGCGACTGCGCGGGCCGCTCGGTCACGGCCGTGCCGTGGAGTGCCTGCTGGAAGGCGGTGCGTCTACGCACGACGGCATGGTGCAGCGCCCCGCCGAACATCCCGGTACCCGCACCCGCCGCAGTCGCCTCGGCGAACACCGACGCATCCCACGGCCCACCCTGCCAGGCGGTGGAGACCACCACACCCGCATCCGCGCCGATCACCCCGCCCAGCGCCCCACCCACCAGCCTGCGCAACAGCTCCGGCCCCGCCACCCCCGACACCAGACCCCGCCCCGCCACGTCCCCCAGACCACCGGCCATGCCACCGACCCCGGCGATCAGCAACGACGTCACATCCAGCCCGTCCCGGTACTCGCGCTGCTGCGACAACTGGATCGCCAGATCCTGCACCGACCCGAACACCGCCCCCGACCGCATCGCCGACAGCAACTCCGCGACGATCTCCTCCACCGACCGCCGCCCGCCCGCCAACACCTCCGGGATCAACGCCGCCGACACCCCACCCGTCGTCGCCACCACCCACACCAGCTGCGCCACCATCCACAGCGTCACCAGAGCGGTGACCTCCGCCGACTTCTGCGCGTAGTCGACCTGCGCGGCCTGCTCCCGCAGACCGTCCGCGCACTCCCGCAGACCGTCCGCACCGTCCCGGCTCGGCTGCCCCACGCTCACCAGCGTCGAGGCCATCATCGAGCCCGCCCCCGGCATGACGGCCGACAACCCGAGCGCGAACCGCTGGAACGCCACCGCCCGCTCGTCCAGACGACCGGCCGCACGCCGCAGCGCCCCAGCCCCCGCCACCAGCGCCTCCGCATCCACCAACGGATACGACGACCCCGACATGCCCCCCATCAACGCAGCCCACCACGACGGCAGGGCCTTCCCCGAAGAACCGAACCGGAGAAGGCCGGACAGCCAGGAGCCGGGCGAGACGGGCATGACCATTCCTTACATCGGGCACGGAAGCCGAGGACGCGTACCGCAGGGCAGTGCGCCCCGGCCTCGGTCGAGACAACCTCTTGCCGGTCAACGGCTCACCGACTCCCGGTGGTTCGACCCGCCCCGCTGCCCGGCGAGCGAACGGCCGAGGGCGAATGACTTCTCCGCGACGGCGCAGAGGGACTATCAGGATTCCGGCTCTGTTCCGTAGTCGGTGGCAACCAGCAGTGACGGGCATCGTTGGCATGGTGTGCGAGATGTCAATGAGCTTGTGAGTGTGGTGTTTTCAGGGTTGTCGGCGCTGGTGGTCGAGGACGTGACGGGCGAGTGTGGCGTGATCCGGGTGACCGCGCGGACCCGGGAGGATCCGGTGCCGTGTCCCGTGTGTGGTACGCCGACAGGGCGGGTGCACGGCTTCCACCATCGGACGGTGGCGGACGTGCCGGTGGACGGCCGGCGGGTCGTCGTCTTGGCGAGGCTGCGGCGGCTGGTGTGCCCGGTGCTCGGGCGATCAGTGCCGGCGGAGGGGTGGTTGCCGTCCTGGTCGCGGGCGGTCTTGAAGTGCCGGGCGTGGATCAGGTGCCAGGTCGGCGGGTTGCCGTCCACGTCGGGGCCCGGGTCGGGGCAGCAGCCGGCGGGCAGGGCGAGGACTTCTTCGGGGCGCATGCCGGTCAGGTAGGCGATGACGACGAACGCGGCGGTGGCCAGGTGCCGCAGCAGTTCGAGGGCTTCGTTGTCGTCGATGTGGGTGCGCCAGGGCCGTCCGTCGATCGTGGCGGTGACGGGCGAGGGCAACGGGCAGGGACCGGGGTTGGCGGCGGCTGCGGTGAGGCCGTGCCTGCGGTTGATGCGGTCGACCTGGAAGGGGGTGGCGCTGGTGATGCTGGCGAGGTAGGTCCGGGCGAGGGCAGGCTGCCCGTGCAGCGTGGTGGACGGCAGGGGCTCGCCTGCCGTGAGCCGTGGGAGCAGGAGCTGTTCGAGCGTGTGCGTCGCGGTCGGGTCGAAGGTGTTGGAGGCGGCGGCCTGCGCGAGGCGGGTGGCGGTGGTGTCGGCGGTGATGATGTCGTCGGCGAGGTCTTCGAGCAGGCGCAGGGACCAGGCGAGTAGGGGCGCGATCGTGGTGGCGGCCAGGGGCTCGGTGGTGTTCTCGCCGTTGGTGCCGCCAGTCTTGGGCAGGTAGTCGTCGATGAGGTCGTCAACGTCCCAGGGAGGAAGCGCCATCCCGGTGGGGTGTGCGGTGAGCTGGTCGTAGGCGTGCGGGCTGGAGATGGCCAGCAACTTGCGGCGTGCGGTGCGTCGGTCGGTGGCGTCGGTCTTCAGGTGCAGGCCGTAGGCGTGGAGGGCGGCGGTGTCGGCCTCGGCGAGGGTGCTGATGCCTTGGTGGTGCAGGACGTCGGCGAGGTCGATCCACCGGGTGACGATGCTGGCGGTGGTGGTTGCAGCGGGGCGGGTGCGCATCGCGCTGCCTCGGGCGCGCAGGTAGGTGGCGGGCAGGTCGGAGTTGATCAGATGCCAGGCCGCCTGCTTGAGCTCGGGCAGCAGCAGGGCCGGGCACGGGAGCCAGTGGATCTGGACCAGGCCCTGGCTCGGGTTGGCGACGAACGGGGCCAGAGACCAGACGGCGTCGCCGAGGCGGCTGTTGAGGTCGGCGTGCTGAGGTGCCTCGATGCGCGCGGCCGTCACGACGGGGGCGGCCAATCGGCACGTGCTGGCCGCCTACACGGACCTGCTGCCGGCCGCCCGTCCGGGAACGCTCTTCGTCGACTGCTCCACGATCGACGTCGCGGACGCCCGGGCGGCGCACGACCTGGCCGTGAACGCGGGACACCGCTCGGTGGACGCGCCGGTCTCCGGCGGAGTGGTCGGTGCGACCGCCGCGAGCCTCACCTTCATGGTCGGCGCCGCGGAGCCGGACTTCGAGGCGGTTCGACCGGTGCTGGAGACGATGGGCCGCAAGGTCGTGCACTGCGGTGCGGCCGGTGCCGGACAGGCCGCGAAGATCTGCAACAACATGATCCTCGGCATCTCGATGATCGCGGTCAGCGAGGCCTTCGTCCTCGGGGAGAGCCTCGGGCTCAGCCACCAGGCGCTCTACGACGTCGCCTCCACCGCCTCCGGCCAGTGCTGGGCACTCACCACCAACTGCCCCGTCCCCGGCCCGGTCCCGACCAGCCCGGCCAACCGCGAGTACGCGGCCGGGTTCGCCGCCGCCCTGATGGCCAAGGACCTCGGCCTCGCCGCCGGGGCCGCCGAGATTGCCGGCCTGCCCGCCGAACTCGGGCGCAAGGCCGCGCAGTTGTACGCGGACTTCGCGGCAGCCGGCAGCACTGGCCTGGACTTCTCCGCGATCATCACCACCCTCGGGAAGGACGGCAAGTGACCGGTTACGAGACGATCCTGGTCGAGCGCACGGGCCGGGTCGGGCTCATCACGCTCGACCGACCGAAGGCGCTCAACGCGCTCAACACCCTCCTGATGACCGAAGTCGTCGCCGCCGCGACCGCCTTCGACCGGGACCCGGAGATCGGCTGTCTGGTGATCACCGGCTCGGAGAAGGCCTTCGCGGCCGGCGCCGACATCAAGGAGATGCAGTCCCTCGACTTCGTCGACGCCTACCTCGGCGACTGGTTCGCCGCCTGGGACCGCTTCGCCGCGCTGCGCAAGCTGGTCGTCGCGGCGGTCGCCGGCTACGCGCTGGGCGGGGGCTGCGAGCTGGCGATGCTGTGCGACGTCCTGCCGGCGGCGGACACCGCGAAGTTCGGGCAGCCGGAGATCAAGCTCGGTGTCATCCCGGGCATCGGCGGCTCGCAGCGGCTGACCCGGGCGGTCGGCAAGGCGAAGGCCATGGAACTGTGCCTGACCGGCCGGATGATGGGCGCCGAGGAGGCCGAGCGGGCCGGACTGGTCTCCCGGATCGTCCCGGCGGACCAGCTGTTGTCCGAGGCGCTGACCACCGCCGAGACGGTCGCGGCGATGTCCGCTCCGGCGGCGGTCATGATGAAGGAGAGCGTCAACCGCGCCTTCGAGACCATCCTGGCCGAGGGCGTCCGGTTCGAACGGCGGCTGTTCCACGCGACGTTCGCGACGGCCGACCAGAAGGAGGGCATGGCGGCCTTCGCCGAGAAGCGACCGCCGTCCTTCGCCCACCGCTGACGGTTCGCGCGTGTGCCGCCCCTCGCCCGGGGCGGCGCACGCCGGTCAGTCAGCCGACCGCCGCAGCAGGTAGGTGTCCATGATCCAGCCCTTGCGCTCGCGCGCCGCCTCGCGCAGCTCGCGGATCCGCGGGGCGGCTTCGGCCAGCGGGCCGGCGACCAGGATCTCGTCGGGAGTGCCGAGGTAGGCGCCGTAGTGGATCTCCAGCCCCTCGGGGTCGATCCCGCTGAAGGCGGCCCGGCCGTCGAGCATCACCACCACGTCGTCCACGTCCTCGGGAAAGCCCTCGGCCAGGCGGCGGCCGGTGGTGATCTGCACCGGGCGGCCGACCCGGGTCAGCGTGGTGCGGTGGCGGGCGGCTAGCGCGGACACACTGCTGATGCCCGGGATCACCTCGTAGTCGAACGCGACCGTGCCACGGGCTCGTACGTCGTCCACCACGGCGATCACACTGTCGTAGAGGCTCGGATCCCCCCAGGCCAGGAACGCGCCCGTCTCGCCCTCACCGAGGTGCTCGACGGCCAACTGCTCGACCAGGTCGGCGCGGCGGACACGCCAGTCGTCCACGGCGGTCGCGTATGCCGGGGTGGTGCGGTCCCGCTCCGCGTCCGGTGCTTCGACGAGCCGGTGCCCGGGCCGCCCGTGCTCGGCCAGGATCCGGCGACGCAGCCGGATCAGGTCCTGCCGTTCCTCGCTCTTGTCGAGGATGAAGAAGACATCCGTGCGGGCGAGTGCCTTGACCGCCTGCAGGGTGAGGTGGTCGGGGTCGCCCGCGCCGATGCCGATGACGAAGATGTGCCGCATAGGAGGCATTCTGCCGTCCGAGACACCCTGATCACGCCGGCAGCCAGGAGGAGTGCGTCGCGAAGCCGGGTATGGACCACCGTGATGTGACGCACGAACCCTTGACCGGATCTTTTCCGTTTCGCCATGATGGGCCGTCAAGTAGTGACTCCGCCGATGGGGGAAGTCCGGTCCGAATCCGGCGCTGACCCGCAACGGTAGGCCTCCGGCTCCACGTCGGCGGCGAGCCCGATTACCCGTCGGCGGAGGTGTGTCGTCCCCTCCTCCCGTCGTGGTCTGCGGGCCGGAGCTCCGAGGGCTGCCCGGCGTGTCGCCGACGTCCTCCGGGCCCCTGCGTCCAGGCCCGGAAAGGCACCCATGCCCGCGCTCCGCCGCACTCTCGGTCTGCTCGCGATACCCGCCCTCGCACTCGCCACCGCGCTCCCGGCGGCCACCGCCGCCCACGCCGCGCCCGCCGCCGCGACCTCGTCCCCGACGGTTCGTCCCGACGCCGCCGCAAGCGGCTGGCTGGCCCGCCAACTCGTGGACGGCGACCACTTCGAGTCCGTCTTCAACGGGACCGCCTACCCCGACCAGGGCCTGACCGTGGACGCCGTGCTGGCCTTCGCCGCCTCGCACAGCTCCGACGAGTCCGCCGCGAAGGCCACCGCCTGGCTGGCGAAGCCCGAGATCATCAGTGGCTACCTCGGCGACGGCACCACCGAGGCCTACGCGGGCGCGACCGCCAAGCTGCTGCTCGCCGTCGAGGTCCGCGGTGGGAACCCGACGGCCTTCGGCGGCGTCGACCTGCCGGCCCGCCTGCGCTCGCTGCAGACCGCCGAGGGCCGTTTCTCCGACCGCTCCCAGTGGGGCGACTACAGCAACGCCTTCGGCCAGTCCCTCGCCGTGATCGCCCTGCACCGCACACCCGGTGACGCTCCGGCGGCGGCTGTCGACTTCCTCGCGGACAGCCAGTGCGCGGACGGCGGCTTCCCGGTCTCCTTCAGCCAGGCCATCTGCACCAGTGACCCCGACGCCACCGCACTCGCCGTCCAGGCCCTCGCCGCCACCGGTCGCGCCGCCAAGGCGAACACGGGCCTGGGCCGGCTCACCGCCCACCAGAACACCGACGGCGGGTTCGCGGCCGCCGGGGCGAGCGCCTCCAACGCCAACACCACCGGCCTGGCCACCCAGGCGCTGCTCTCCGGCGGGCGCCTCGTCGCCGGCCTCAAGGGCTGGAGCCGGTTGGTCACGTTCCAGCAGGGCTGCTCCGCCGACCCGGCGGTCCGCGGAGCCGTCGCCTACGACGCGTCCGGCTTCAACGTGGGCAGCGGCGCCCGGGCCACCGCGCAGGCCGTCCTCGGCCTCGCGGGCACCCCGCTGCCCACCCTCTCCGCTTCCGGGGCCCGCCCCGACGCCCCGACCCTGGCCTGCCCGGCCCCGGTCGCGCGCTGAACAAGCCTGACGCCAGGAGGATTTCACCGATGACCGACACTCTCACCGCGGTCCGCCCGGCCCGCCGTATGCTCGGGTCGATCGCCGCCGCGGCGGCCCTCACCGCCGGACTGCTCGGCGTCTCCGCCGTCCAGGCCCCGCAGGCGCAGGCGGCCGCCTGCACCGGCACCACCGGAGTCACCGTCGTGGTCGACTTCACCGCCGTCGGCGGCGGCATCCAGACCGGCTGCGCGCTCGGCGACCCGGCCAGTGGCCTGGCCGCGCTGACCGGCGCCGGATTCTCGTACGCCTTCCACCCGCGCTACCCGGGCTTCGTCTGCACCATCAACGCCCTGCCGACGACCTGCACCAACCCGACCGGCAGCGCCTACTGGTCGTACTGGCACGCCCAGCACGGCGGCCCCTGGTCGTACAGCAGCCTGGGCGCGGGCAGCTACGACCCGGCACCCGGCGACGTCGAGGGCTGGTCCTTCGGTGCCGGCGCGCAGCCGGGCATCACCGCGCCCTGAAACGCGGAGGCCGACCGGCGCCCCGGTCCCCTCTCCGGAGGAGCCAGGGCGCCGGCGGCAGGGGCTCAGGCGCCGCGGGACAATCGGCGCCGCCGGACGAAGTGTTCGACCAGCAACACCGTGGCTACCGCAGCGGCCGTGAACAACAGCGTGTTGACCACGATGTCCGCGGTGGTCAGCCATGCGGGGTCGTCGCCATCGGGCAGGCGCGTCTCGGTGAACAGCCCGCCGATGCCCGTCAACAGACCGCGTGCGAGGTACACGGCGGCCAGAGCCAGGAGCCCCGTGGGCAGTGTGAGGGCGATCGCGCCGAGGTAGAAGCGTCCGTTCTGCGTCAGCCCGCCCAGCGTGGCGAGCGTGCCGACCAGAGCCACGTGGCCGCCTGCCGCCCATCTGGAAACACTCATCGCCATCCGTCCCCCTGTCTCCGGTGGCCCGGCGGCGGATCTGCCGCCGGGCCGTCGTGGATCGTTCCCGCCGGAGCGAGGGGTCGGCGCCCCCTCCGGCGTCGTGCGGTCAGCTGCCGTAGCGCAGCGAGACGGTGTCGCCGAGGTGGACGGTGGTGGCCCGGGTGGCGGCGGTGGCGGTGGCACCGTCCAGGCTGACCTTCCAAGTGGAGGAGCCGCCGTTGGCCGTGCCGTTGAGCGCGGTGATGGTGCCGCCGCCGGTGGACGGGGTGACGGAGGTGACGCAGCCGCTCGGGGTGGCGGTGCCCGCCGCGTCGAGGACGTCGCCGAGGGTCGTGGTGGTGCCGGTGGGGGTGAGGGTGACGGCGCAGACCTTGAGCGCGTTGGTGCCGTCGTCGACGACCAGGGAGAGGCGGGCGGCCGTGCCGGCGGTGAAGTCGGTGGTGGCGGCCCAGGTGGGCTCGCCCACGGTGGTCGGGGTGGGCGCGGTGGCGGTGAACCCGGCGCCGGCGACGGCGCGCAGGCCGTCAACGGAGGCGTAGGGCGACGGGCTGGTGTCGGTGGGCAGGTACTTGAAGCCGCCGCCGGGCTTGAACTGCTGGGCGATGAGGAAGTCGACCGGGGTCTTGCCGGTGCCGCTGGTGAAGTCGGTGCCCTGGGGGTTGATGCCGCAGGCGTTGAGGCCGGACACGGCCCAGCCGTTGGAGTCGGTGTTGACCCCGAACATGGCGTTGAAGGCGCCGGAGGCGGCGAGCTTGCCCTTGAGGAAGTTCTTGGCGGCGATGATCGCCGGGTCGGTGGCGGGCACGCCGCCTGCGCACAGGGAGGCCATGGCAGCGCCGGTCATGTCGATGTCGCTGCCCTGGGCGAGCGCCGTCGGGTCGCCCGCGGCCTTGCTGTAGTTCCAGCCGCCGTCGTTGTGCTGGTTGGCGCGCACCGCGGTGACGGAGGCGTCGATGAGCTTCTGCGGGGAGCGCTGGGTGCCGGCCTGGCTCTTGGCGCCGGCGAGGGCGAGCAGGCCGAAGACCGTGCCGTTGAAGTTGGCGGACGGGCCGTAGTAGCCGGGCTCGGCGCTCTGCCAGTAGGCGGCGAGGTCGGCAAGGAGATTGCGGCCGGGGCCGACGCGGGCGGGGTCGATGCCCGCGGCGTAGGCGTTGAGGATGCCGCGCTCGTAGTCCGTGGCCACGGGCGAGGCGCTGGGCCAGCCGGGGGCGGCGAGCTGGTTACGGTACACCAGGCGGGCGTTCTTGGTGGTGTCCCCGCCGGGAGTGACGTCGGCGGCGGCCGTTCCAGCGGCGGCGAGCGCGCTGAAGGCCCACTCGTTGGAGAGCCCGCCGCCGGTGACGTAGCTGCCGTCGGCGGCCTGGAGAGACTTCAGGTACGTGACGCCGGTGCTCTTGGAGGTGGCTATCTGGGCCGGGGTGGCGGTCGCGTGGGCGGGGAGGGCAGAGAGCAACAGGGCACCGGCCGCCAGCGCGACGGTGGTCGCCGTGGCAGCACGGGATGGGGTGAGGAGGGGCACGGGACAGGCTCCTTGGGGTGGCGGGCGCCGACCCTGCCCCGGAATTCCTGCGTCCACTCGGAACGCGCGACTGCCGGAGCGGTCGCCGCCCGGATCGCGTGGGCCGGCTTTCGCCGTGGTGCACGGTCGGGCGGGCATTCGGGCTCGGGACGGCGCGATCGCCACCCCACACCGCTGCGCGTCAGCCCCGGATTCGCACCGGGTTCCCCCACTCGGCCACAGCGGACGCTACCGCAGGTTCCGTCGTCCGACGAGGTGATGTGATCGACCTGACGACCCGTTGACTCCTCATCGGCCGCTGTGGTCTGATGAACCGATTTTTTGCCCTCGGCATTCAGGGGAAGCCGGTCCAACTCCGGCGCTGACCCGCAACCGTGGACCCACCTGAGGGTGGGTGAGCCGGAATGCCTGGACCGGGGGTCTGTTCACAGAGCACTTGCGTCGTCGCGGACTACGACGCAGTCTTGGCGGCCCCCTCCCCGGGGTGCCGTGGGCTGCGCCGTTGCCTCCCGTGTCGACCGACCAGGGAGTCGTCGTGAGGGTCAGCAGCAATCGCACACGTCACAGAAACCGGGACCTCGCCTCCCTGGTGATCGCCGGCACCGTCGCGGTCGCCGCCTGCGGCACGGTCCTGCTCGGACACCCCGGAACCGCGGCAGCCGACCCGATCGAGCAGTGCACGGCAACGACGGGTGCGATCGTCGCCGTCGACTTCACGCACTGGGGCGGCGGTGTCGCCCGGGGCTGCGACGCCCACCCCACGACGGGCATGAACCTGCTGCACAATGCCGGCTTCACCACGACCGGAACCGAACACGACGGACCCGCCTTCATCTGCCGGCTCGGGACAGGGACCTTCAACGGCGGCGTCCAGTACCCGACACCGGCCGAGGAGCCGTGCGTCAACACACCGCAGGCCACCGCGTACTGGTCGTACTGGATTGCCGAGCCCGGCCAACAGACCTGGTCCTACAGCCGGTTCGGGGCCGGCACGCAGAAGCCCAAGCCCGGCGAGGTGGAGGCCTGGGTCTACGGCGGCACGGACATCGGCGGCACCAGCGGGGCGCCGAGCTTCACTCCGGACTCCGTCCGCGCCAAAAACAGCGGCGCCTCACCGTCCGCGTCGCCCTCGGTGACCGCGAGTCCGACCGGATCCCCGTCCGCCACGGGTGATCCGGCGGCCGCCGCGGCCTGGCTGGCGCGTCAGCTCGTCGGCGGCGATCACATGGAGAACTGGGCCGCCCCCGGGCCGGACTACCCCCGGACCGCCCTCACCGCCATCGTGCTCGCCGCCGCCGGGACGCAGGACCCGGCGCTGCGAAAGGTCATCGGCTTCCTCGCGGATCACACCGACGCGTTCCTGTACCCCGACGGTCCGACCGGCACGCCCGACACGAGGGCTGCCGCCCTGCTGGCCCTCGTCGCCGAGAGCACAGGTCGCGACCCCCGTGCCTTCGGCGGCCGGGACCTGGTTGCCGTGCTCACCGAGCACGTGTGCACCGCAGCGGGGGAGAACGGCAAGTGCACCGCCGCCGGGGACTTCCTCGGTGCGGCCTCGCCCTGGGTCCAGTCCCTCGGCGTCATCGCCCTCCAGCGCGCCGGCGTCGCACCGCCCGTCCCGGCGCTTGCCCGCTTCACGGCGCTCCAGTGCGCCGACGGCGGCATGGCCGGATCGATGATCGTCGCCGGTGACCACTGCGAATCCGACCCGCTCACCACCGGCCTCGCGGTCCTCGCCCTGCGCACGGCCCCCGGGTACGAAGCAGCCGCCAAGAAGGCCGCCGACCAGCTCGCGGCGAGCCAGCAGCCCGACGGCTCCCTCTTGCCGTACGTCGGCGCCCCCGGCGACACCACCAGCACCGCAAGCGCCGCCCAGGCGTTCAAGGCAACCGGCCAGGGCTCTCGCCGGGCCGCCGCCACCGCCTGGCTCGCCGCCCGCCAGGGCAAGGACGGAGGCTTCGGCCCCGACGAGTCGACCACTGACCCGGACACCGCCGCCACCGAGCAGGCCATCCTGGCCCTGACCGGCACCGATCTCACCAGCGTCCGGCACGATCCGGCCGGCGCCACGACCACGCCGGCCCCGCCCGAGGGGAGGAAGCCCGACGCGGCCAAGGGGAGCGCCTACCTCACCGACCCGTCCCGTCTGATCAACGGTCACTACTACGAGGGGTTCCCGGCCTTCGCCGACTTCGGCCTGACCATCGACGGGGCCTACGCCCTCGCCGCGACCGGAACCGACGACGCCGCGCTGCGCAGGATCGTCGACTTCCTGGACCAGCAGGGCAAGGACGCGAGCGAGCGCACCGTCAACGACTGGACCGCGATCGGCACCGAGTACGCCGGCGGCGGGTCCATCGGCAAGGAGGCGCTGCTCGCCGAGGTCGTCGGCCGCAACCCGCGGGCCTTCGGCGGCCACGACCTGATCGCCGCCCTCGCCGCGATGGTGTGCACCAAGGCCGACGCGAGCACCGGCTGCGACGCCCCGGGCAACTACACCTACGCCACCTCGGTCTTCTCCCAGGCGCTCGCCCTCATGGCCCAGCTTCGGGCCGGGGACGCGACCAACGCCGCCCCCGCGATCGCCTACCTGAAGAGCCTCCAGCACCCGGACGGCTCCTGGCCGAGCCTGATCCCCGCCACCGGCGACTCTGATGTGGACAGCACGGCCATGGCCGTCATGGCCCTCGCCCTCGTCCCCGGGGACGAGGCCGCCCAGGCGGTCGACAAGGGGCTCGGCTGGCTCGCCTCGCGGCAGCTGCCCGACGGCGGCTTCCCCGGTGCGGCCGGCGACTCCACCAACTCGGCCGCGCTGGCCGTCCAGGGCATGACGCTGCGCAAGGCCACCCCCTACGGTGGACAGATCGCCAAGGCGCTCGACTTCCTCGCGGGCCAGCAGAACGGTGATGGCGGGTTCAACGTCGCCTCCGGCGGGCAGCAGGGTTCGGACGTCCGGGCCTCGACGCAGGTGCTGGGCGGTGCCACCGGGATCTCCTTCGGCACGCTCTCCCGCAACCTTGGCGGAACGCCGACGCCCACCGGGACGCCGACCACCACCCCGACCGGCACGCCTACCCCGACGGGTACTCCCACCGGCACCCCGACGGGCTCGCCCACCACGACCGCGCCGATCCCGGTCACCGACACCCCCTCGTCCGGCGGTGGCGCTGCGTCCGGCGGCGTGCCGGGGCAGACCGGTTCAGGCAACCTGGCCAGCACCGGAAGCCAGACACTGGCGCTGACGGCGGGCGCCGGTGCGCTGACCGCGCTCGGTGCCGCGGCCGTCCTCGTCGCCCGTCGCCGCATCGCGGCTGCCCCGGGGCGGCACCGGTGAGCCGGGGACTCGGTGAACGGCTCGCCCGGCTGTCCGGGGCGGCGGCGCTGACCTCCGCGCTCGCGTTCGGCGGCGTCGCCGTGGGCGCGGCCCCGGCCGCTGCGGCGCCGTTGCCGATGGACCAGTGCACGACCACCTCCGGGGTCGTACTCGCCGTGGACTTCAGCAAGTGGGGCGGACCGCTGCTGCGCTCTTGTGGCACCACGCCCACCACCGGGTACACCCTGCTGAACCAGGGGGGCTGGAAGACCACCGGCACCGGCCACGACGGTCCGGCCTTCATCTGCCGGATCGGCTACAGCGGTTTCCAGGGCGGCAAGCAGTTCCCGACCCCGGACCAGGAGAAGTGCGTCCTGACGCCCCCGGCCACCGCGTACTGGTCGTACTGGCACGCCGATCCGGGCCAGAACGAGTGGTCCTACAGCCAGCTCGGTGCGATGCTCTACCAGCCGAAGCCCGGCAGCGTCGACCTGTGGATCTTCGGCGGCACCAACATCGAGGGCACCGAGGGGCGTCCGACGTTCTCGCCGGACAGCGTTCGGGCGCACAATTCCAGCCCCGGTGGGCAGCCGGCCGACCCGGGCCAGGGCACCGCGGGCGGCTCCGGTGGTTCGGGCGGCTCCACGGGGGCGACCGGTACGAGCGGTGATGGTGGCTCCGGCACCGGTTCCGGCGGCAGCACCGGCGGCTCCGGCACTACCGGTGGCACCGGGCGTGCCCCGGCTCCCGCCAAACCCCCGGCCGGCGGAGCCCGTCCGCCCGTGCCCGTCACGCCCCCGGGGAACGGCACGGCCGGTACCCCCGAGGACGGCGTCACCCCGCCGGGCGACCCCGAGCCGACGCCGGTGCCCGCCACACCGATTCCGGTCGAGCCGCCCACCGCGGCACCGACGGACACCGCGAGCGACCAGCCGACTGAGCAGCCCGCCGTGGCCGCGCCGACGGCCACCCCCGCCGTGCCCGGCGGGGTGGTGGACGCCAACCCGGTGGCCGATGCCCCGCACGACTCAGGTTCGATGCTCCCCGCGGTGGTGGGTTCCGTCCTCGTCGTGGTCCTGGGCGTGGCGACCGTGATCACGGCGCGCCGCCGCCGGCGACAGGCCGAGTGATCCGGTGACCGCGCTCGACAAACACGCCGCCGCCCTGCCCGTCAGCCCGCCCACCGCCCCCGGGCGGGGAGCGGGTGGTCGGCGCAGCGCACGCAACCTGCATCCGCTGGCCTGGTGGGCGTGGGCGCTCGCCCTGGCGACGGCGGCCAGCCGCACGACCAACCCGCTGTTGCTCCTGCTCGTCCTCGCCGTGCTCGGCTATGTGGTGACGGCCCGCCGCACCGAGGCCCCGTGGGCCCGCGGCTTCACCTACTACCTCTGGCTGGCGCTGACGGTGGTGGCGATCCGGGTGGTGTTCCGGTGCGTCTTCGCGACCGGCATCACCCCGAACGACCACCTGCTTTTCTCCCTGCCGCACATCCCCACCCCCGACTGGTACGCGGGCATCGAGATCGGTGGCCCGGTCTCACTGGAGGCCACGCTCTCCGCGGCCTTCGACGGGCTGCGGCTGGCCTGCCTGATCTGCTGCATCGGCGCCGCCAACACCCTCGCGAACCCCAAGCGGGCGCTGCGGGTCCTGCCCGGCGCCCTGTACGAGCTGGGCGTCGCCGTGACGGTGTCGCTCAGTGTCGCGCCCCAGCTGGTGCAGAGCGTCCAACGCGTCGCCCGGGCACGGCGGTTGCGCGCCGGGCGGCGCAAGGGCGTACGCGCGCTGCGCAGCATCGTGGTGCCGGTCCTGGAGGACGCGCTGGAGCGTTCGCTCAGCCTTGCGGCCGCCATGGACTCGCGCGGCTACGGCCGCTCCGGCACCGCCTCGCGCCGCTCCCGTCGGCTCACCGGCGCGCTGATGCTGCTCGGCATGTGCGGCCTGTGTGCCGGGGTGTACGGGCTGCTGGACGGTACGGCGCCCGCCGTGCTCGGGCTGCCGGCCTTCCTCGCGGGTGCCGTGCTCTGCGTGACGGGCCTACTGCTCGGCGGGCGGCGGGTGCGGCGCACCACCTACCGGCCGGACCGCTGGCGGGCCGCCGAGTGGGGCGTGGCCGGGTGCGGTGTGACCGCCGCCGTGCTGCTGTTCGCCACCGTCGGCTACGACGCCACCGACCTCAACCCTTCCCTCTACCCGCTGGCCTGGCCGACACTGCCGCTCGTCCCGGTGCTCGCCCTGCTGCTGGCGGGCGCAGCCGGAATCGTCTCGCCACCGCCCGGCCGTACGCCCGTGCCCGCCGGCGCCCCCCTCAGGCGCCGCGGCACCCGCAGCATCAGCACCGACCGCACGACCTCCGAGGTGAGCACGTGATCCGATTCGACCGGGTGAGCGTGGTGTACGACGGCGAGACCACGCCCGTCCTGCGCGACATCGACCTGCACATCCCGGAGGGCGAGCTCTGCCTCGTGGTCGGCCGCACCGGCGTCGGCAAGTCCACCCTGCTCGGCGCGGTGAACGGCCTGGTGCCGCACTTCACCGGCGGCACCCTGCGCGGCCGCGTCACCGTGGATGGCCGGGACACCGCCCACCACCCCCCGCGCGAGCTCGCCGATGTGGTCGGCGTGGTCGGGCAGGACCCCCTGGCCGGCTTCACCACCGACACCGTGGAGGAGGAACTGGCCTACGTCATGGAGCAGTTGGCGATCCCACCGGACGTGATGCGCAAGCGCGTCGAGGAGACCCTCGACCTGCTGGGCCTGGCCGACCTGCGTCACCGGGCCCTGCACGAGCTCTCCGGCGGCCAGCAGCAGCGCGTCGCCATCGGCTCCGTGCTCACCGCGCACCCGCGCGTCCTGGTCCTGGACGAACCGACCTCCGCGCTCGACCCGACCGCTGCCGAGGAGGTGCTGGCCGCGATCACCCGGCTGGTCCACGACCTCGGCGTCACCGTCCTGCTCGCCGAGCACCGGCTGGAGCGGGTCGTCCAGTACGCAGACCGGGTCGCCTACCTGCCCGGCGACGGGACGGTCGTGCACGGGCCGCCCGCAGAGGTCTTCCGGGACACCACGATCGCGCCGCCCGTCGTCGACCTCGGTCGCCTGGCCGGCTGGCGGCCTTTGCCGTTGTCCGTCCGGGACGCCCGCCGCGCCGCCGCACCGCTGCGGGAGCGGCTCACCGACGTGCCGGTTCCCCCGCCGCGCCGGGCAGCGGTGGCGGGGGAACCGGTGCTGGACGCGAAGGGAGTGGTCGTCCGGTACGGGCCGGTGGCAGCCGTCCGGGACGTTGACCTGGCACTGAGCGCGGGCGAGGTCACCGCCCTGATGGGCCGCAACGGCTCCGGCAAGTCCTCGCTCCTGTGGGCCCTCCAGGGCTCCGGGCCCCGCCAGGGCGGCAGAGTGAAGGTCACCAGGGCCTGGGGCGGCCTGGCCGAGGACCCCAAGCGCCTCCCCGCCGCCCGGGCCCGGCAGCTCGTCGGGCTCGTCCCGCAGACCCCCACCGACCTGCTGTACCTGGAGACGGTCGCCCAGGAACTCGCCCAGAGCGACCTCGAAGCCGATGACGTCGGCGGGCCGACCGCACGGCAGATCCTCGACCGCCTGGCCCCAGGGATCCCGGACGACACCCACCCCCGGGACCTCTCCGAGGGGCAGAAGCTGGCCCTCGTCCTGGCGATCCAACTGTCCGCCGCACCACGGGTCGTGCTGCTGGACGAACCCACCCGAGGGCTCGACTACCAGGCGAAGGAGACGCTCACCGGCATCGTGGACGCCCTCGCCGCCGAAGGCCGTACGGTCGTCGTCTCCACCCACGACGTCGAGTTCGTCGCCTCCGCCGCCGACCGCGTCGTGGTAATGGCCGAGGGCGAGATCGTCGCCGACGGACCGACCGCCGAGGTCATCGTCGCCTCGCCCACGTTCGCCCCGCAAGCCGCCAAGATCCTCGCCCCACTCGCCTATCTGACGACACGACAGGTCGGGGCGGCCCTGGAAGCGACGGAGGCCACCCGATGACCGCCGTCCGGATCCCCGGCCGGGCCCGCATCGTCGTCGCCCTGGCCGCCTTCATCGGCCTGGTCGCCTTCACCTGGCCGTTCGTCGTCGCCCCCGGAAAGTTCGGTTCCAACTACGCCCCGCCGCTGATCTTCGGAGCGCTGCTCGTCCTGGTGCTCGCCGTCGTCATCGCGGAGATCTCGGCCGGCGGCATCGACGCCAAGGCCCTCGCCATGCTCGGCGTGCTGTCGGCCGTCAACGCCGGACTCCGGCCCCTCGGCGCCGGGACCGCCGGAGTGGAGACGGTCTTCTTCACCCTCGTCCTGGCGGGCCGCGTCTTCGGCCCCGGCTTCGGCTTCACCCTCGGCTGCACCTCGCTGTTCGCCTCAGCCTTGCTCACCGGCGGAGTCGGCCCCTGGATGCCTTACCAGATGTTCGGCTGCGCCTTCGTCGGCATGCTCGCCGGGCTGCTGCCGAAGGCCCGGCGGGGCTGGGAAGTTCCGATGCTGGCCGTGTACGGGGCCTTCTCCGGCTACCTTTTCGGCTTCCTGCTGAACCTGTCCTTCTGGCCGTTCTCGACCGACCCGAACAGCTCCATCGCCTACCTCCCCGGCCTGCCCTTCACCGAACAGTGGCACCGCTACCTGCTCTTCGACCTCGCCACTTCGCTCGGCTGGGACACCGGCCGGGCCGTCACCACCCTGACCGCCCTGCTCGTCGTCGGGCCGGCCGTCCTGACCGTCTTCCGCCGCGCGGCCCGCCGCGCCAACTTCGAGCCCACGGTGCATTTCGAGGCCCCGCACGGTCCGGACGGCACGGTAGGGCCGCAAACCGCCGCGCAGCCCACGGGGCAGGCGCACTCCTGAACCGAAAGGCCAACCATGGTGCCCAAGCCCGCGAAGCACCGGACGATGACGCTGAACGGGGCCAACGTCGTCGTCCTGACCCCGGAACAGCACGCCGGCCTCGAATCCGCACGCCGCCAGCTGGGCGGGGCGCAGGCGCAGGTCGCCAGGATGAAGCTCGACCTCCACCGGGAACGGCAACTCCTGGGCGAAGCCCAACGGGTGCTGGCGAGCATCCCCGCCGACCAGATCGAGCGGCTGGACGGCCGGCTGGGACCGGGCCGAGGCCTGCCCGAACTGCTCGCGGACATCCGCGCTGCCCTGCCGCGCACGCCGGACGCCTCGCCGCGAACCTGACCGTCGGCCCGTGAGCCGAGGCGGGGTCTCATCATTCGGACACGTTCCGTGATTTTCGCGTCAGGCCAAGACCTTTGCCCCTAAGCTGGCCGCGCAGCTGGTTCGCCCTGTCCGCCAGGCAGGCGCGTCGCAAGAGGGAACCCGGTGGGAATCCGGGACTGCCCCGCAGCGGTGAGTGGGAACGACCGCCGTCATACGCACTGGGCCCGGGACGGGTCTGGGAAGCGACGGCCAGTAGGTGTCCGCCTTCCAGGGGTTGGACGTGCCCGCGAGTCCGAAGACCTGCCACTGCCCGTACGCGACCGTTCGCGTGCGGCTATCCGGTGACCTCGTGGGCGGGTCGGCGACCATACCAGGCGGATCAGGCCCCGTACGTTTCGTGGCGGCCGCCGCCCGGTTCGTCATCCCTTCGCGTCCTCGTCCCGTCCCCGGGTACTTGAGGAGACAGACTCGCGAAGGAGAGTCCCTTGACCACGAAGTCCGCAGCCGCGGCGAGCGTCGCCACCGTGTACGGCTACCCCCGCCAGGGCAGGGGCCGGGAGCTCAAGAAGGCGATCGAGGGGTACTGGAAGGGCTCGGTCACCGCCGAGGCGCTGCTGGCCACGGCCGCAGACCTGCGCCGCGGGAACTGGCAGCAGCTCGCCGACTCCGGCATCGAGGAGGTCCCGACCGGTGACTTCTCGCTCTACGACCACGTGCTGGACACCACCGTCGCCGTCGGTGCGATCCCTCCCCGCCACCGGGAGGCAGTCGACGCTGACCCGCTGGACGGCTACTTCGCGATGGCGCGCGGCACCCAGGACGTCGCACCGCTGGAGATGACCAAGTGGTTCGACACCAACTACCACTACCTCGTCCCGGAGTTGGGCCCGGACACCGCCTTCGCCGCGAACCCGGCCAAGGCCGTCGCCGAGCTCAAGGAGGCCCTCGCACTCGGCCATGACGCCCGGCCGGTGCTGGTCGGGCCGGTGACCTACCTGCTGCTCGCCAAGCCGGCGCCCGGCGCCGCAGCCGACTTCCAGCCGATCACCCTGCTGGACCGGCTGCTGCCGGTCTACGCCCGCTTGCTCGCCGACCTGAAGGCCGCCGGCGCCACCTGGGTGCAACTGGACGAGCCCGCCCTGGTGCAGGACCGCACCCCGGCCGAGCTCAACGCAGCCGCCCGCGCCTACCGCGAACTGGGCGGCCTCGCGCAGCGGCCCAAGCTGCTGGTCGCGAGCTACTACGACCGGCTCGGCGACGCGCTGCCGGTCCTCGCCAAGGCCCCGGTCGAGGGTCTGGCGCTGGACTTCACCGGCCCGGCCGCCGCCAACCTCGACGACCTCGCCGCCGTCGGCGGGCTGCCCGGCAAGCGGCTGGTGGCGGGGGTGATCGACGGGCGCAACATCTGGATCAACGACCTGGAGAAGTCGCTGGCGACCCTGGCCACCCTCCTGGGCCTCGCGGACACCGTGGACGTGGCGCCGTCCTGCTCTCTGCTGCACGTGCCGATCGACGCAACCCTCGAACGCGACATCGACCCGCAGATCGCCCGCTGGCTCGCGTTCGCCAAGCAGAAGGCCGCCGAGGCGGCGCTGCTCGCCCGCGGCCTGCACGAGGGCACCGGCGCGATCACCGCCGAGCTCGCCGCCAACCGCGCCGACCTCGCCTCCCGCGCCACCTCCCCGATCACCCGCGACCCGGCCGTGCGCACCAGGGCCGCCGCCGTCACCGCGGACGACGCCCGTCGCGCCCAGCCCTACCCCGTCCGGGCCGAGGCCCAGCGCGCCCGCCTCGGCCTGCCACTGCTGCCGACCACCACCATCGGCTCCTTCCCGCAGACCACCGAACTGCGCCTCGCCCGAGCCGACCTGACGGCCGGACGGATCGACTTCGTCGCCTACCGGGAGCGGATGGAGGCCGAGGTCCGCGAGGTCATCGCCTACCAGGAGAAGGCCGGCCTGGACGTCCTGGTGCACGGCGAGCCCGAGCGCAACGACATGGTCCAGTACTTCGCCGAACAGCTCACCGGCTACCTCGCCACCCGGCACGGCTGGGTCCAGTCCTACGGCACCCGCTACGTGCGCCCGCCGGTCCTCGCCGGGGACATCTCCCGCCCGCACCCGATGACCGTCGACTGGTTCCGCTACGCACAAGGCCTGACCGGCCGTCCGGTCAAGGGCATGCTCACCGGCCCGGTCACCATGCTCGCCTGGTCCTTCGTCCGCGACGACCAGCCGCTCGCCGACACCGCCCGGCAGGTGGCCCTCGCCCTGCGCGACGAGGTCACCGACCTGGAGGCCGCCGGCGCGGCCGTCGTCCAGGTGGACGAACCGGCCCTTCGCGAGATCCTGCCCCTGCGGGCCGCCGACCGCCCGGCGTACCTGACGTGGGCCACCGAGGCCTTCCGCCTCGCCACCTCCGGGGTACGGGCCGACACCCAGATCCACACCCACATGTGCTACGCGGAGTTCGGCGCCGTCATGAAGGCGATCGACGAGCTTGACGCGGACGTCATCTCGCTGGAGGCCACCCGCTCCCACATGGAGGTGGCCGACGAACTCGCCGAGGCGGGCTACCCGCGCGAGGTCGGCCCCGGCGTCTGGGACATCCACTCCCCGCGCGTCCCGAGCACCGAGGAGGCCGTGTCCCTGCTGCGCGCCGGCCTCGCCGCGATCCCGGCCGACCGGCTCTGGGTCAACCCGGACTGCGGGCTGAAGACCCGCGGCTGGCCGGAGACCCGCGCCTCCCTGGAGAGCCTGGTAGGCGCCGCCCGCCTGCTGCGCGAGGAACTGGCCGGCTGACGCGCCGGTACGGGATCACAAGGGGCGGGCACGGCGGCACGCGCCGTGCCCGCCCCGGTGCAGAGCAGAGGAGCACGTCGCACCATGGCACGTCCCGCCGGACGCAAGATCTTCGCCCACGCCAAGCTGCGCCGGCTCCGTCGCGAGCACGGCATGAACCAGGTCGAACTGGCCCACGAGCTCGGCATCTCGACCAGCTACCTCAACCAGATCGAGCACAGCCAGCGCCCGCTCACCGCCGCCGTGCTGCTGCGGATCGCCGAGGTGTTCGGCGTGGACCCGGAGTTCTTCTCCGAGGCCGACGAGGAACGCCTCGCCACCGACCTGCGCGCCGCCCTCGCGGACGAGGCGTGCGGCGGCCCCGTCGCGGCGGAGGAGATCGCGGAGGTGAGCCGGAACCACCCGGATGTGGCCCGGGCACTGGTCGCGCTGCACCGTCGGTACCGCGAAGCGGCCACCAGGGTCGCCGAACTCGGGGACCCCGCCGGATCCGCGGCGCTGGCGCGGGCCGAACCCCATGACGAGGTGCGCGACTTCTTCTACGCGCACCACAACCACATCGCCTCCCTGGACGAGGCGGCCGAACGCACCGCGTCCGCCCTCGCGACGGTCACGGCCGGCCGCACGGCGGCCGCGCTCGTGGGCCGCCTCCAGGAGCGGCACGGGGTGCGTGTCGTCGACACCGACCCCCGACAGCACGCGGAGATGCGCCGGTTCGACGCTGCGAGCGACACACTGAGGCTCTCGCCCCGGCTGACCGACGGCCAGCGGGCCTTCCAACTCGCCACCCAGCTCGCGTTGCTGGAGCATCGGCCGCTGCTGGACGCGCTGGTCGCGGCAGCCGGACCGGGTCTCACCTCGCCCCAGGCCGTCGACCTGGCCAGGATCGGCCTCGCCAACTACTTCGCCGGCGCGCTGCTGATGCCCTACTCCGCCTTCCACGCTGCCGCCGAGGAACTGCGCTACGACATCGAGCTCCTCCAGGCTCGGTTCGGTGTTGGGTTCGAAACCGTCTGCCACCGGCTGAGCACCCTCCAGCGCACCGGGCGCCGGGGCGTGCCGTTCTCCTTCCTCCGCGCGGACCGGGCGGGCAACATCTCCAAGCGCCAGTCCGCGACCGATTTCCACTTCTCCCGCCTCGGCGGCACCTGCCCGCTCTGGACGGTCTACGAGGCCTTCTCCGCGCCCGGCCGGATCCTCACCCAGATCGCCGAAATGTCGGACGGGAAGCGGTACTTCTGGATCGCCCGCACCGTGGCGCACGGCGGCTATGGCCACCGCGCGCCACGCGGTGAGTTCGCCGTCGCGCTCGGCTCTACGCCGAGGGCATCGCCCTGGACGGTCGGCAGGCTGCCACGCCGATCGGTCTGGGCTGCCGGATCTGCGAGCGCACCGACTGTGCCCAGCGCGCCCGGCCGCCGGCCGGTGGCCGGCTCGTGGTGGACCCGGACCGGCGCACCAGGGTGCCCTACCCGGTCGTCGCCGACGGCCGTGACGGTGCGAGCCGCCCGCCGAGGTGACCGGTCGGCCCTGCCGGTCACCCCGGCGGGGAGACCGGCACCGGCCGCTGATCCGGCCCGTCGTAGGAGGCCAGCGGGCGGATCAGGGCGTTGTGGGCGAGTTGCTCGGTGATGTGGGCGGTCCAGCCGGCGACGCGGCTCATCACGAAGATGGGTGTGAAGGCAGGAGTGTCGAAGCCCATCAGGTGGTACGCGAGGCCCGTGGGGTAGTCGAGGTTGGGGTGGATGCCCTTGCGTTCCAGCATCGCCTCGCGCAGTGCGACGTGCAGGGCGGCCAGACGCGTGCTCTCCGGGCCGGCGGTGCGGGAGACCAGGTCGTCCAGTGCGGCCTGCATGATCGGGACGCGGGAGTCGCCGTGCTTGTAGACCCGGTGGCCGAAGCCCATGATCTTCCGTTTGGCGGCCAGGGCTTCGTCCAGCCAGTCGGCGGCGCGGGCCGGGTCCCCGATCTCCTCCAGCATGTGCATCACGGCCTCGTTGGCGCCGCCGTGCAGCGGGCCCTTGAGCGCGCCGATCGCGGCGGTGACGGCGCTGTAGAGGTCGGAGAGGGTGGAGGTGACGACGCGGGCGGTGAACGTCGAGGCGTTGAAGCTGTGCTCGGCGTACAGCACGAGCGAGATCTCGAAACAGCGCACGACCTCGGGGGCGGGCACCGCGCCGAAGCACATGTGGAAGAAGTTCTCCGCGTACCCGAGGTTCGGGTCCGGTGCGATCGGGGCCAGGCCTCGGCGCCGGCGCTGGTCGGCGGCGACGACGGTGGGCAGCTTGGCCAGCAGGGTGAGGGACTTGGCGAGGTTGGACGCCGGGCGGCCGTCGTCCTCGCTGAGGTCCTCGGCGCCGAAGAAGCTGACGGCGGTGCGCAGCACGTCCATCGGGTGGCAGGTCTCGGGCAGCTTGGCGAGCAGCTCGGCGGTGGTGCGGTCGAGCGGTCGCAGGGCGCGCTCGCGGGCCTGGAACTCGCGTAGCTGCGCCTCGTCCGGGAGCTCGCCGTGCCACAGCAGGTGGGCGACCTCCTCGAAGGAGCGGTGGGCGGCCAGGTCCTGGACCGGATAGCCGCGGTAGGTCAGGGAGTTGGTCTCCTGGATGACGGTGGAGATCTCCGTGGTGTCGACGACGACACCGGCGAGGCCGCGGTGGACCTCAGGTGCGGTGGTGGGCATGGATCGGTGCCTCCGGTACGTGGTGGCCGGTCAGGTGCCGGGCGGGAGGGTGAAGTCGAAGACGGCCGAGTCGAAGGCCGAGTACTCCTGGTAGCCGAGGAGTTCGTAGAGCCGGGAGCGGGTCTGCATGCGCGGCAGCAGGGAGGCCTGGGTGCCCTCGGCAGCGATGGTGCGCAGCCCGTCCTCGATCGCGCCCATGGCGAGCCGCAGCAGTGTCACCGGGTAGAGGGCGATGTTGTAGCCGAGGCTCTCCAGGGTGCGGGTGTCCAGCAGTGGGGTCTTGCCGAACTCGGTGAGGTTCGCGAGGAGCGGCACGTCCACCGCCTCACGGAAGGCCTCGTACTCGGAGATGTCGGCGAGGGCTTCCGGGAAGATCGCGTCGGCTCCGGCGTCGACGTAGGCCTTCGCCCGGTCGATCGCCGCAGCGAGTCCTTCGACCGAGCGGGCGTCGGTACGGGCCATCAGGAGGAAGTCGGGGTCGCGACGGGCGTCCACGGCGCCCCTGATCCGACGGACCATCTCCTCGCGGGGCACGACAGCCTTGCCGTCGAGGTGGCCGCAGCGCTTCGGGTTGACCTGGTCCTCCAGATGGAGACCGGCGAGGCCCGCGTCTTCCATCAGCTGGACGGTGCGGGCGGCGTTCATCGGTTCACCGAAGCCGGTGTCGGCGTCGATGAGGACCGGGAGGTCGGTTGCCCTGGTGGTCTGCTGGGCGCGGGCGGCGATCTCGGTGGAGGTGGTGAGGCCGATGTCGGGCAGGCCGAGATCGGCGGCGATCACGGCGCCGGAGAGGTAGACCGCGTCGAAGCCGGTGTCCTGGATGAGGCGGGCGGAGAGCGGGTTGATCGCGCCGGGGATGCGCAGCAGCCTTCCGGAGGCGAGCTGCTCTCGGAACGCCCGGCGGCGCTCGGAGGCGGTGGTGCGGGTGTGCAGCATCAGAACAGGCCCTTCGGCAGAGTGCCGTCCAAGTCACGCACGGCCTGGAAGTCGACGGCCGGGAACAGCTCGTCGAGGCCGGCGGCCTTCAGCTCGGTGATACCGGCTGCGGCTGACAGGAAACGGTCCTGGTCGGTGCGGGTGACGATGCGCTCCGTCAGGGTGCGGAACTTCCGCTCGTACGCGGGGCGGTCGAAGGGGCGGGCGCCGGCCGGGTGGGCGTCGGCGACGGCCAGCTCGTCCTCGACCACCGAACCATCGTCCAGGGTGATCACCACCCGGCCGCCGAAGGCCCGGCGCTCCGGGTCGGGGTCGTGGTACCGGCGGGTCCACTGCGGGTCCTCGACCGTGGTGATCTTCCGCCAGAGTGTCACGGTCCCCGGGCGGCTGGCCCGCTCGGGGGCGTAGGAGCGCTCGTGGTGCCAGCCGCCGTCCTCCAGGGCTACGGCGAGGATGTACGGGATCGAGTGGTCGAGGGTCTCGCGGCTGGCAGTCGGGTCGTACTTCTGCGGGTCGTTGGCGCCGGAGCCGATCACGTGGTGGGTGTGGTGGCTGGTGTGCAGCACCACCGAACGCACCTTCTCCAGGGGGCCGGGCTTCTCCCGCAGCCGTCGGGCCAGGTCGATGACCGCCTGGGCCTGGTACTCGGCGGAGTGCTCCTTGGTGTAGGTGTCCAGGATCGCGTGGCGCGGTTCGCCGGCTCCGGGCAGCAGCACGGTGTAGTCGGACTGCGGCCCGTCGAGCATCCAGGCCAGGAAGCCGTCCTCACCCTCGTAGATCGGGGACGGCGAGGTCTCGCCGCGCATCGCCCGGTCCACCGCCTCGATCGCGGCCTTCCCGGCGAAGGCCGGGGCGAAGGCCTTCCAGCTGGAGATCTCGCCCTTGCGGGACTGCCGGGTCGCCGTCGTGGTGTGCACCGCCTGCTGCACCGCCTGGTACACCGTGTCCGTCGGCAGCCGCAGCAGCGCGCCGAGTCCGCAGGCGGTGGCCGCGCTCAGGTGCGCCACGTGGTCGATCCGGTGGGCGTGCAGGCAGATGCCCCGCACCAGCGCGACGTGGACCTCGTACGCGGCGACGATGCCGCGCAGCAGGTCGGCGCCGGTGCGCCCGGTGTGCTGGGCGACGGCCAGCAGCGGCGGGATGTTGTCCCCGGGGTGGGAGTAGTCGGCCGCGAGGTAGGTGTCGTGGAAGTCCAGTTCACGCACGGCGGTGCCGTTGGCCCAGGCCGCCCACTCGGGCGAGACCCGGGTCAGGCTGCCGAACACCCGGGCGCCGGGCGTGCCGTGGTGTGCGAGTGCCTGGGACCGGGCCACCGCCACCGGCCTGCGCAGCAGCGACGCGATCGCCACCGAGGCGTTGTCGATCACCCGGTTGACGGCCATCTCCACGCTGGCGGGCTCCGGTTCCCCGGTGCCGGTCGCGACGGCGGCGAGCTTCCAGGCGAGCTGCTCCTCGCGCGGCAGCCGATCGGCGCTGGGGTGGACGCGGACGTGGTGCTCGATCACGGGACTCCTCGTGAGCGTCGGGAATGCCCTGACGGGCTCGTGCGCTCCAGGCTGCCGCGCCGGCGGGCGGGGATCCAGCAGGCCAATCTGCGGAATCCGGACACCTCCGTGCTGCGAATCTGCGGATCCTGCGGATCGGTCTCGGAAGGCTAGGATCCACGAGGCCTCATCAGCCGGTGATCACCGCACGCCGCCGCTGGACCGAGCCGACCTGACCCCCTGCCTCTGAGGTGATCACAGCGAACAGCCTGGTGTCCGAGATTCGGCGGCCTGCCGTCCTCCGGTCCGCGCGGTCGGAGGACGGCTCGTGTCGCCATCTGTTGGTGTGGAAGGCCGGTCCGGGCTGGCGGATGGTCAGCAGCGCGGTGCTGGGCGGTGGGATCGGCGAGCGTGGCTGGGTGATGAACGCCCAGGTCCGGCCGGGCTACAGCCGCATGGACCCGGAGCGCCACCTGGCGGAGCTGGCGGAGGCCGGGGGATTGCGAGGGACGGGCGTCGGCCTGATGACCGCTGCGGAGGTCGACGACTGCACCTGGGGTGAGGACGGCGGTGTCGTCGCTCTGGTGACGACCGGCATCGGCGTCCCGACGTGGGCCGCGGCAACCGAGAAACCGACTGCTCCATACGTCCCGGGGACGATCAACATCCTCGCGGTCGTTCCTGCGCCGGTGGCGGACGCGGGTCTGGTGAACCTGCTGGCGACGGCCACCGAGGCGAAAGTGCAGGCTCTCCTGGACGCCGGCTACTCGTGCTCCGGAACACCGTCCGACGCCGTGTGCGTGGCCGTTCGCACTCCGGTCGACGGCGGGGTGGCCGACCCCTTCGGCGGCCCGCGGTCGGTCTGGGGCGCCCGGCTGGCCCGAGCGGTCCACCAGGCCGTCCTCGACGGGGCGGAGCGCGATCGGGTGCGGCGTCGAGAGGGGCCGGGCGTGCCACACCAAGGGCCCCGACCGGGCTGCTTCCGGGAGGACGTCCTTTCGGCCGGACGCGTCACTGCCTGACGTCACGGGCTCGCCGCGCTGGAGGCACCGATTCGGCGGCTCTGCCGCACGTGGGCAGCACGGCGCCCCGCCGGTGCCGGGCCTTCCCTGACGGGAGCCGGGCGTCGGCGGGGCGTGCCTGTCACACCGAGGGGTGCAGATGGAACCCCCGTCCGCTCTTGCGGCCGAGCAGCCCCGCCTCGACCATGCGGGAGAGCAGCGGCGGCGGGGCGTACAGCGGCTCCTTGTATTCGTCGTACATGGACCGAGCGATCGCCTCGACGGTGTCCAGGCCGATCAGGTCGGCGAGTTGCAGCGGCCCCATGGGGTGGGCGCAGCCGTGGACCATACCGGCATCGATGTCCTCGGGGCTGGCGTGGCCGGCCTCGGCCATCCGGATGGCGGAGAGCAGGTAGGGCACCAGCAGGGCGTTGACGACGAAGCCGGCCCGGTCGCGCGAGTGGATGACGTGCCTGCCGAGGACATCCCGGGTGAAGGCCTCCACCCGGTCGAGGACGGTCGGAGCGGTGTGCAGCGAGGACACCAGCTCGACCAGGGGCATCACCGGGGCCGGGTTGAAGAAGTGCAGGCCGAGGACGTGGGAGGCGCGGCCGGTGGTGATGCCGAGGCGGGTGACCGGGATGGCCGAGGTGTTGGTGGCGTCTCCGACGAGTGGGCGACCATCCTGCACCTCTGGGCCGGCGACTGACAGCCCACGGGGTCCGGTGTTGGCGGGCCGCGGAGGTGTCGGGGAGGAGCGCGTTGGGGGCGGGGACGGCCTGCTACGAGGCAGGCCATCGCCCGCACACGATCAGCGGATGTGACATCAGCCACACCCGTTCCGTCGAGTACCGGTCGGCTGTCGTTCTCAACACCCGAACCTACAGGACGAGTTCGCAACTCGAAGTCCTGAACGAACCCGGGGGCCGTTCAAAACGATCTGGCTACCCACGGAGGATTGGGCCTAGCCTGCCCGCCATGTCCCAGAACACGAACACCCCGGGTCTGCCCGGGCAGCCGGCCGCGTCGGCCGGCGACTCCGCCAAGGTGCAGCGCCAGGTACGGCAACAGGCAGGCGTCGGACCGGTCTTCGGCGGCGGCGGCACCCTCCTCTCCGAGCCCGTTCTGGTGGTGAACCAGAAGGCCAAGCTGATCGAGTTGACCAACGAGTACTCGGTCTTCGACCAGCAGGGTGCCACGCTGGGCTCGGTGGTCCAGGTCGGCCAGAGCGGTCTGCGCAAGGTGATACGGCTGCTCTTCTCCATCGACCAGTACCTGACCCACAAGCTGGAGATCCGTGACGCGCAGGGCACCCCGGTGCTGCTGCTGACCCGCCCGGCGAAGCTCATCAAGTCGCGGGTGATCGTGCAGCGTCCGAACGGCCAGGAGGTCGGCCAGATCATTCAGCAGAACGCCATCGGGAAGATCAATTTCGCGTTGGAGGTCGGCGGTCAGAAGATCGGCGCCATCAAGGCGGAGAACTGGCGGGCCTGGAACTTCTCCATCGTCGACGAGACGGACACCGAGGTCGCCCGGATCACCAAGACCTGGGAAGGCCTGGCGAAGACGATGTTCACCACGGCCGACAACTACGTGCTCCAGATCCACCGTCCGCTCGCCGACCCGCTGCTCAGCCTTGTCGTGGCGACCGCGCTGACCGTGGACACCGCGCTGAAGCAGGACGCTCGCGGCCTCGGATAGCCGCGAACCGTACGTTGTCCGGAGCCCCGCCCCCGACCAGGCGGCTTTCAGGGGGTGGGGCTCCCCCGGGGAGAACCCCGATCGCCTGCGGGCGCTCCAGCTGGTCGGGCGCCCCCGTACGGCTTCGCCCGCCCGGGAGGCCTCGCCGCGGGCTGTGGCGCCCGCGTCATCGACGGTCCGCACCGGCGCGGCGTGACCCACGGGAGAGTCGGACGCGGCCGCCCGGCCGACAGGTTCACCAGATGCCCGTCCTCGACCGCGAACCCCACCGCCCCGCCGTGGCATCCCGCGCAGCGCTCACGGGCCGGTCCGCCTTCCCTCGCGCCAGGTCTACCGGGCGGGTGACGGCGGGCGCTCGAAGAAGGTCTCCAGCGAGACCGTCGCCTGGGTGCCGCTCACTCCGTCGATCGCGTACAACCGCCGTAGCACGTCCTGGAGTTGCTCGGTGGTGGAGGTGCGCACCTTCACCAGGACCGAGGCGCTGCCCGCGATGATGTGGGCCTCCTCGATCTCCGGGATGGCGGCGAAGGCCTCGGCCGAATCCCCCATCCACGCCGAGGACTCGACCATCACGAAGGCCAGCACGCCGAGCCCGAGCGCCTTCGGATCGACCTCGACAGTCGTCCGCCGGACGACCCCGCGCTCGCGCAGCTTGCGGACCCGCTCGTGGGTCGCTCCCGCGGACAGTCCGATCGCCTTGCCCAGGGCCGCGTACGCCTGCCCGGCGTCCTGCTGCAACAGCGCGACCAGCGTGCGGTCGATCTCGTCGAGGTTCTCCGATGTCATGGTGCAACCATATCCGCTTCTGCCATACTCGGGCTTCGCCGAACAAAATTCAGCAACAAGCACCAAGGGGCGAATAGTGTCTGACGATATTCTCTTCGGCCTGTACGAGATCCTGGACGACCGCTTCCGCGCCGGGAAGTGCGCCAACGGCGACGTCCGGCTGGAGAAGCTGCACGGGGACTGCCGGTGGGCAGAGGGTCCGGTCTACCTGCCCGCCTGGCGTCAGCTGATCTGGAGCGACATCCCCAACGACCGGATGCTGCGCTGGGACGAGGTCACCGGCACGGTCGGCGTCTTCCGCTCCCCGGCCGGTCACAGCAACGGCAACACCCTGGACCGCGAGGGCCGCCTCATCAGCTGCGAGCAGGGCAACCGGCGGGTGACCCGCACCGAGCACGACGGCTCGATCACCGTGCTCGCCGAGCGGTACCGGGGCAAGCGGCTCAACTCCCCCAACGACGCGGTGGTGCGCTCCGACGGCTCGATCTGGTTCTCCGACCCCGACTTCGGCATCACCAGCGACTACGAGGGCCACCGCGCCGTGAGCGAGATCGGCGCGTGCAACGTCTACCGCATCGACCCGGGCAGCGGCGAGGTACGGCTCGTCGCGGACGGCTTCACCGGCCCCAACGGGCTCGTGTTCTCGCTCGACGAGCGGCAGTTGTTCGTGTCGGACAGCCGGGCGGGGCACATCCGCGTCTTCGACGTGCGCGACGACGGCACCCTCTCGGACGGCAAGGTCTTCGCGGAGGCGCCCGACAGCAGCTTCGACAACATCCGCTTCGACGACGGAGGGCGCCTGTGGGCGGCCGCCTTCGGCGACGGCGTGCACTGCTACGACCCGGACGGCACGCTGATCGGCCGGCTCCTCGTCCCCGAGCCCGTCTCCAACCTCACCTTCGGCGGGCCGAAGAACAACCGCCTCTTCATCACCGCGACGACCTCGGTGTACTCCCTGGTCATGGCAGTGACGGGCACCCATCGGGTCGCCCCGGGGCGACCCTGACCGGTCGGGCGCGAGCGCGCTGTTGCTGCTGGGCAGTGAACCCGCCCCGCCACGCGTACGCATCCCGGTGTCATACCGCCGGGATCAAGGTTCGTCAGCACCCGCGACAAGGCGAGTTCAACCTGAGCAGCAGCGGGTCTCGTGCACGAGGCCGCCGGGTGGCCGGACGCGGTCAGCCGCGCCATCGCACGCGACAAACCCGGCGACGTCGGCGGTCATTCCCGGGATACTGGTCGTCCATGGATGAGGTCGAAGTCGTCGTCGCCCATTCCGAGCGTGTGACTCTGCGCGTCGGCGACGTGTTCCTGAAGGTGGACGCCGATCAGGCGCGCATCGACGTCGAGGTCGAGGCGATGGCTCTCGCGCCGGTCCCGACCCCGGAGGTCCTGTGGCGCAAGCCGCCCGTGCTCGCGCTGGCCGCGCTTCCGGGCACGACGCTCGGGCGCCTCGGCGGGCCGTCGACCGGGTCACCGGCGGCGTGGGCGGCGGCGGGCGCCGCCATCCGGAAGCTGCACGACGCGCCGCTGCCGTCTCGGCCGGGACGGGCCGGGCGGAGCATCGTCGCGCTGGCGGCGGAACTCGACGACGAGTGCGAGTTGCTCGTGACGAACGGCGTCCTGCCCGCCGACCTGGTCACCCGCAACCGCCAGGTCGCCGAGGCCGCGCTCCGGCCGTGGACTGCCGCGTTCACGCACGGCGACCTGCAGATCGCGCACGTCTTCGTCGACGGCGACGAGGTCACGGGCATCATCGACTGGTCCGAGGCGGGCCAGGGTGATGCCCTGTACGACCTCGCCACCTTCACGCTCGGACACGAGGAGCACCTCGACGACGTCATCGCCGGCTACGGCAGCGACGTCGACCTCGACGTGATCCACGCGTGGTGGTCGTTGCGAAGCCTGCTGGTGGTTCGCTGGCTGATCGAGCACGGCTTCGACCCCTACGCGCCGGGCTGTGAGGTCGACGTGCTGAGATCCCGGATGTGAGGCCGCGGATCGGCGGGATCAGTCGGGTGACGTCGTTGCGGTTGCCGCCGGTGGTGGTTGCCGCGAGCGGGATGCCGTGTGCCTCGACGATCAGGTGGTGCTTGCTGCCGGCCCCGCTCGATGGTGACCGGTTGTGTTCCGAAGGCGCGGAGACGACTCCGGGCACCTATCGGGTCATCAGAAGATCTTCGGACTCAATGATGCCGATTCTCCCGAGGTTCTTGGCCACAGCGCGCCAGTCCTCCCCGGTTTGCCGCAGCACCATCCTGTCGACGATGGCGATGATCTCGTCGATGTCACACGACTTGGTGATGACCAGCCCGTGCCCGGGGACCGTTCCGATCTCGTCCACCAGACTCGAGAGGTGGCCCGGCGTGCAGACCGTGAAGCTCAACGACTCCGCGCCGATGCCCCCTTCAGGCCCGACGAGCACCTGTAGCAGGAAGGCGAAACGCTCCGGGTCCTCGGGTGCGAAGTTGTCCAGATCCACGTCCGGACTGCTGTAACCCCTGATGCTCGCTCTCATGGCGTCCCCATTCCGGTGACGTGGAGGTGGATGTTCCCCTGCCAGTCGTCGGTCTTCCGGCCTGCGAATTCTGGCCTCGTCACCGCTGACAGGACACCGGCGGCTCGCTGACAGGACAGCGGGGCCGCCGCCATGGTGGTGGTGGCCCCGGTGGCGCTCGGCGTCACGAATGGAATCGGACGCGGACAATGACCGCGTCGTCCGGCAGTTCGCGGAGGTACCGGTCCGCGAAGTCGAAGTACGCGTCGGCCGCGATCGGCTGCTGCGGCGTGGGGGCGTACTCGAAGCAGTCGGTCCATCGGCCGTCGAGGGTGACCAGGACGTTCGTGGTCTGGACCCGTACGGCGGTTCGATGTGCGTACTGCTCACGGCTCATGGCGAAGTGCCCGATGGGATCCGAGTGTTTCGTCCATGTGGGGGCGCTCGGGTCGGACTGCCGCCAGGCGGCAAGAGCCCGCATGAGCGGTTGTTCCGTGAACGCCTGGTAGGCGGAGCCGGCGGCGGGGGGACCGGACGGGCTGCGTTCGGCAATCGTCCGGAGGGAGTGGGCGGGCGGGAACTGCGCGGCGAACGCGGACCAGGTGTCCCGTTCCCGGGCTGCGGCGACGGCTGCGGCCGTGCGCTCGGTGTCGAGGTCGAGGAGGCCTCGGGGTCCGCCGTCGCACCGGTGCGCGGGCTGCGCCGGGCGCGGGGAGCCGTCAAGCCAGGTGGGGCTGCGGATCAGTCGCAGGTCGTTCTCATGGCCAGGGCGGACTGCCAGCCCCCGCTCACCGTCGCCTCCGTAGACGTGCCACCAGTCCCATTCGCCCTGCCAGCGCCCGTCCACCGGCTGGACGTCGTGCGCGAAGGGGGTGAGGGCCGCGGTGAGGGCGGCCGTCACGTCGTCGGCAGCGGTCGCTTTCAGACAGACCGTTGCGACGTCCCTGGGCATGTTTTCTCCTTGTACGGAAGGGTGTTGCGGTGTCCGCTACCGAGGCAGTCACAGTCGGCCCCGCGTGCGCGCGGTCAGAAGTAGTCCGCGTCGTCCGGGAGCTCGCCGGTGCCCGGCGGCCAGCGGTGGCCCGCCTCGTGCAGGTTGTTCAGAGCGGTGAGATCGTTCTCCACCAGCACCTGAGCCAACCGAGCTGCCGCGGCGAGCACGGCGGGCCATCCCGGGGCGTCCAGGTAGACCTCGTCGGGGGCCGAGGCGCCGACCGCGTTCTGAACCGCCATGTAGTCGGCGCCGAGACGCGCCATCAGCTCGACTTCCTGCTCGGTGCGAAGGCTGAATCCCAAGCAGTTCGACGGGTTCTTCGCATCGCAGAAGTCGTCGAAGAGCACGTGCACGATGTAGTCCAGATCCTCGAGCTGGTTCGGATCCAGCCAGACCTCTCGCTGCCAGGTCGGGCTCGCGAGCGCCACGACCGCAGGCACGACGTGGAGACGGTGGTAGGGATAGGCGATTCCGTGATCGATCACGGTCCGAAGCGTAGTCACCCCGGCTACCGAACTTGAAGGCGTGATGTCGGGCCTGGCCGTGGTCAGCCGTCCAAGATCAGGCCCGCGCCTTGCCAGGCAGTCGTCGATCACCCTGGCCGGGAGCTACCCGGACGACGCCACCGCGTATACGTTACGCCGCGCACCGTGGGGACCCACATCGAACACATCCTCGCCAAACTCGACCTCCCCAGCCGCGCGGCTGCCGCGGCCCGGGCCGCCGCCCGGGGAATCGCCTGCTCCCGCTGACGCTGAGCGGCGGCCGTCAGAGTTCGTCACAACCGGCCAACGCCTGTCCGAGCCCGTCCGAGCCCGCCGACAGCCGTTCACGGTCGGCGTCGTCCAGCGAGCGGCTCGGGAGTTCGCGGCGCAGGACAGGCATGATCCCGGCGAAGAACAGTTCCAGGGTGCCCAGGTGGCCGGCGCGGTCCAGGACCTCGCCGGCCACGTGCGGCTGGAACAGCCGTGGCCGAAGCGGGCCTGCCGGCCCAGCACCACCGCGGGCCGACCCGCGGCCCCGGTCGCTTCAGTCGCTGCGACCGGGCTGCGCGGCGAGGCGCCGGTGTCCCGGCAGCCGGAGGACCGACCCGGTGCTCCCGGTCGTGCGACGGGGCGGACACCCACGCCATGTGTTCCCCGCGCTCTGCGGGGCTGCCGTCGGCGTCGGTCGCCGGGCGGTCCGCCGAGACGCGGGGAAGGCGGCGGCGACGAAGCCGATCAGCCGTGCCCGGGTGCCGATCCGTCGGCCGGTCACCCGGATACTCGGCCGGTCACCCGGATACTCGGCCGGTCACCCGGATCGCTGCGGAACGAGCAGGGGCCCGGACCGGTCGTCGCGCCGGCCGATCCGCCCGGTCGCGGGCTCCGAAGTGGGACGCGATCCTGATCCCGCTGCTCCGGCCGACCGCAGGAGTCGGCGGGCCCGGCTTTCGGATGAGGAGTCGAGATGGACGCACAGCGAGCCGGAGCGAGGCGTTGCCTGGTGACCGGCGCGAGCGGCTACATCGGCGGCCGCCTGGTGCCCGAGCTGCTCGCCCGGGGACACCGCGTCCGCTGCCTGGTGCGCAATCCCGGCCGGCTGCGGGACCAACCGTGGCGGGCGGACGTCGACATCGCCGCCGGCGACGTGAGCCGGCCCGAGACCCTCGCAGAGGCTTTCGACGGCGTCGACGTGGCCTACTACCTGGTGCACTCCCTCGGCACCGGACCGGCCTTCGAGGCCACCGACCGCGCGGCAGCCCGTGCCGTCGGAGCCGCCGCCGCGGCCGCCGGCGTCACCCGGATCGTCTACCTCGGCGGTCTCGTCCCCGCCGGGGTGCCCGAAGCGGACCTCTCGCCCCATCTGCGGTCCCGCGCCGAGGTCGGCCGAATCCTGCGCGGCAGCGGTGTGCCCACGGCCGAACTGCGTGCGGCCGTGATCATCGGCTCCGGCAGCGCCTCGTTCGAAATGCTTCGCCACCTCACCGAACGCCTGCCCGCGATGGTCACGCCGCACTGGGTCTCCACCCGGATCCAGCCGATCGCCGTCCGGGACGTCCTGCGCTACCTGGCCGGCGCCGCCGGTCTGCCGCCCGAAGTGAACCGCACCTTCGACATCGGCGGCCCCGACGTCCTGACGTACGCGCAGATGATGCACCGCTACGCTCGGCTGACCGGACTGCGACGGCGCCTCATCGTCCCCGTGCCGGTCCTCACTCCCCGCCTCTCCAGCCACTGGGTCGGCCTCGTGACCCCGGTGCCCAACTCCATCGCCCGTCCGCTGGTCGAGTCCCTGCGCCATGAGGTCGTCTGCGGTGAACACGACATCGCCCGGTGGGTGCCCGACCCACCGGAGGGCCTGACCGGTTTCGACCAGGCCGTGACCCTTGCCCTGCGCCGGATCAAGGAGGCCGACGTCGCCACCCGCTGGTCCTCCGCCTCACTGCCCGGCGCCCCCAGCGACCCGCTGCCCACCGACCCGGACTGGGCCGGCGGCAGCCTCTACCAGGACCTCCGGGAACGTACCGTGAGCGCGTCACCCGCCGCCGTCTGGCGGGTGATCGAAGGCATCGGCGGCGACAACGGGTGGTACTCCTTCCCGCTCGCCTGGGCCCTGCGGGGCCGGCTCGACCGCCTGGCCGGCGGCGTCGGCCTGCGCAGGGGCCGCCGCGACCCCGCCCGGCTGCGGGTGGGCGACTCCCTCGACTTCTGGCGGGTCGAGGAGATCCAGCCGGGCCGACTGCTCCGGCTGCGCGCCGAGATGCGGCTGCCCGGCCTGGCCTGGCTCGAACTGTCCGTCACACCGGACGGTGAGCACCGCACGCGCTACCGCCAGCGGGCGCTCTTCCACCCGCACGGCCTGGCCGGCCACGCCTACTGGTGGTCGGTCGCACCGTTCCACACGGTGGTGTTCGGAGGAATGGCCCGCAACATCACCGAACGCGCCCGCCGGGAGCCGTGACACCGCCCGGCCTGTCGCGTCACGGGCCGCGCAGGTCCGGAACCCCGGACGAGGACGGCACGGAGCCCGTCGGTGCGTGCGGATGCCACCCCCGCATCGCAAGCTGCCGTGACCTCGTGGCGGCCTGGGCCGACCGGAACCAGTGAGGATCGCGCCGCGGCCGACCACCACCGCACTGCCCCGGGCTGCGCGGCGGCAGCTGCTGTGTGGTTCGGTTGAACAGGTCCGTCAGCGGCTCGCAGACGTCCCGACCGAACTCGGACAGCCCGTAGGTGACCCGGGGCGGCGTCGTCGGCTCCACCTCCCGCCAGACCAGGCCGTCCTGGACCAGCGCGCGCAGGGTCTGAGCGAGCATCTTCTCGCTGATGCCCTGGATGCTGTCGCGCAGCTCGTAGAACCGAAGGTCGTTGCTCCGCAAGGAGATCAGCACCCAGATGCCCCACCTGCTGGTCACGTGGTCGACCATGTCACGTGCGGGGCAGCCGGTGTGAAACACCTCATACCGACTGCCCGCCTCGGCCTGCGTCAGCTGCGCGCCTTCCCCCCATGTCCGGAGCTTACCTCTGGGTATGGCAGAGGGGCCCACCGGGGCACGGCCCCGGCCCGGAGCGTGCGGCCGGGGTGTGAAGCGCCACACTTTCGCTCCTCAGCGTGCCGGTGCTCGCTGCCCGGCCGGCGGCCAAGGACACTGATCGCCGTGACTGATGTGCGCGAGACCTTGGATTACCAGACCTTCGGGCGGGCGGTGCGCGAACTCGCGCAGACGATCGCCGACGACGGCTACGAGCCCGACCTCGTCCTGAGCATCGCCCGCGGCGGGGTGTTCGTCGCGGGCGGTCTGGCGTATGCGCTGGACTGCAAGAACATCCACCTGGTGAACGTCGAGTTCTACACGGGCGTGGGCACCACTCTCGACATGCCCGTCATGCTGGCGCCTGTGCCCGCCGCGATCGACTTCACCGACAAGAAGGTCCTGATCGCCGACGATGTCGCCGACACGGGCAAGACACTGAGGCTCGTGCACGACTTCTGCCTCGACCATGTCGCCGAGGTCCGGTCCGCCGTCATCTACGAGAAGTCGCACTCCCTGGTGAAGTGCGAGTACGTGTGGAAGAGGACCGACGACTGGATCGAGTTCCCGTGGTCGACGCAAGGACCGGTCGTCAGGCGCGACGGCCAGGTGCTCGACGCCTGATCGGCGGAGGACGCGACCACGACCCGCCGAGGCGCCCGGACTGCTGCTGCTCGACCGCCGGGCGCGCTGCGCGACCCGCATCGACGGGAGCTGGTCCGGCGCTTCGACCGCAGCGCCTCGTGGGTGAGTGTGCTGGAACCGTGGAACGCCGAAGATCCAGAATGCGACGAACGCGCCGATGAACTCGGCGAGTTGAGCGGCCATGCCCTGCGCATCACCCGGCGTGCCAACCGTCCCGGCTTTCTCGGCACAACCGACCCGAGCGACCCTGCCGAGCTGAAGACCCTGGCGGACTTCGACGACGCCCTGCCCCGGGCAGCCATGCGGGCCGACTACGCCTTTGAGGGCCGGACCCAGGCCGGACCGGAGGACCCGTCGGGGCCTCGGACGAACCTGCGCGACGCCTTCGGTCGGCGCCCAGGGCGCGGCACCGGACCGGAGGGCGGGCAGTGATCGCTGCCGGATCCCGACGGTCGGCCCGTCCGGAAACCACCGGCACGAGGTGTGGAGCCGGACAGCGCCGGACACCGTCATACCGGGGTACTACAGCGGGACTTGGCACCCCGGTATGACGGTTTCCGCCCCTCCTCGCCCGTACCGTCGCCCGTGTTGAGGGCGAAGACGGAACCGAACGAGGAGGAACGGCGATGAGCAGGCGAGGACGGGCCGTGGCGGCGGTGCTGCTGGCGGCGACGGCGACGTTGGGCGTGGTCGGCGCACCGGGCGCGGTGGCGGCGCCGGGGCTGGGCACCGAGCAGCAGGCCAGGGCCTGGCTGCCGCAGCCCACCGGGCCGTACCCGGTCGGCACGACGTCCCTGCAGCTCACGGACGACGGCCGGGACGACCCCTGGAAGCCCGGGCAGCACCGCAAGCTGATGATCAGCTTCTGGTACCCGACCACCCGGCCCGCCACCGGCAACGACCGCGCACCGTACATGCTCCCCGCTGCCGCCGACCACTTCGGCAGCGCCGGGAGCGCCGGCCAGAGCGACTACGTCTTCGAGCCCGGCCGCACCGACTGGGCAGGCATCCGCACCCACGCCCGCGCCGACGCGCCCGCCCTCCCCGGCGGCAAGCGGCCCGTCGTGCTGTACTCGGCGGGCTTCGGCGACCCGCGCACCTGGGGCACCGGCCTGGTGGAGGACCTCGCCTCGCGCGGCTACGTGATCGTCACCGTCGACCACACCTACGACGCCTCCGAGGTCGCCTTCCCCGACGGGGACCTCGCCACCTCCGTCCTCCCCGCGCTGTTCGCCCAGCCCGGCCTCGACATGGGCGCCCTCCTGCGCAAGACGCTGCAGACCCGGGTCGACGACACCCGCTTCGTCCTGGACCAGCTCGCCGGGCTGCGCCACGACAAGCGGCTGCCGGCCGGCCTCGCGGCCTCCCTCGACCTCGACCGGATCGGCATGGTCGGCCACTCCGGGGGCGGCTCCACGGCCCTCCAGACCATGCACGACGATCCGCGCCTCAAGGCCGGCGTCAACCTCGACGGCCAGCTGCACTTCCCCGGCCCGGACGGGAGGACCGGCGTCTTCCTGCCCAGCGTCGCCGAGGACGGCCTGACCCGGCCCTTCCTGCTCATGGGCACCCAGGACCCCGACTCCGGCAGCTACCACCGGCAGCCCGGCTGGGACGCCCTGTGGCAGCACAGCACCGGCTGGCACGCCGACGTGACCCTCACCGGCTCCCGCCACGGCTCCTACACCGACGCGCAGTCCCTGCTGCCCCAGCTCGCCCGCCAGGGTGCGATCAGCGGGGAGAAGCTGACCGAGGACGTCGGCGACGTCCGCCCGGACCGCGCGGTGCTCGCCACCCGCTCGTACGTCGCGTCGTTCTTCGACCGCTGGCTGCGCGGCCACGACGACCACCTCCTGGACGGCCCGTCGCCGAGCTTCCCCGAGGTGGTCTACCTCTGATCTTGGCCAGTGCTCCGGCGTTCACGCCGGAGGTGAAGGCCATCCCTGGCCCGGAGGCGCGGAGCGCCGGAGTTCTCTGCGCCTGCGGGGCGAGGGTCAGGCGGTCGGGCGTTGCTGACTCTCGATGTACTGGCGTACGACGGTGAGCGGCGCACCACCGCATGAGCCCGCGAAGTAGGAGCCGGACCAGAAGCGGCCGCCCCACAGGTAGCGGCGGACGTGGCTGTCGTACTCCTGTCGCAGACGCCGGGAGCTGACGCCTTTGAGACTGTTGACCAGCTTGGAGAGCTGGACCTTGGGCGGGTAGTGCACCAGCAGATGCACGTGGTCCTGCTCGCCGTTGAACTGCTTCAACTCGGCCTCGAAGTCCGTACACACGTCCCGCATGATCTCTTCGCAGCGGGTCAGCATGGCGTCCGTGAAGGCCCTGCGTCGGTACTTCGTGACGAAGACCAAGTGGACGTGCAGGTTGTAGATGACGTGAAGGCCGGTGCGCATATACGGGGTTCGGATTCCACCGTGGTGACATGAACCAGGATGCTACGGTGGCCGTCATGCAGCTTCGGTACGTCTTCCGCGTGTACCCGAGCGTCAGTCAGTGTGCGTCACTGGCAAGGTCGTTCGGGTGTGCTCGGGTGGTCTTCAACGACGCGCTTCGCGTCCGTGAGGACGCCCGCGCCGCGGGGTTGCCGTTCGTCACGTCGGCCGAGCTGTCCAAGCGGCTGACGGCCTCGAAGAAGACCCCCGAGCGTGCCTGGCTCGGTGAGGTGTCGTCGGTGATC
>NZ_JBFBFA010000049.1:0-46904 GCF_040683915.1 Kitasatospora sp. NPDC093102
GGGGGACACCCCCCGGTGTAGACAACAACTTTGCGGACCTGGGGGGGGGGGTGGGGGGCGGGTTGGTCCGCGACCACGTAGTTGTCTCCCGCACCGGGGGGGCCCGGGGCGGGGGGCCCCCCCCACCCCACGCGTCACAGCGCCCGGGTCAGCCGCTCGGTGAGCAGCCGGGTGAAGCGGGCCGGATCGGTCAGCTCGCCGCCCTCGGCGAGCAGCGCGCCGCCGTGGACCAGCTCGGCGATCTCCGTCAGCGCGGGGTCGGCCGGGTCGGCCTCGTGCGCCGTCCGCAGCGCGGTGACCAGGGGGTGCGCCGGGTTGAGTTCGAGGATCCGCTTGACCGGGGGCACCTGCTGGCCCATCGCCCGGTACATCTTCTCCAGGGTCGGGGTCATGTCGTGGGCGTCGCCGACGAGGCACGCCGCGGAGGTCGTCAGCCGCGACGACAGGCGGACCTGCTTGACCTGCTCGGACAGGGCCGTGGTCAGCCAGGTCAGCAGCGCGGCGAAGTCCTGGTCGCGCTTGGCCTTCTCGGCATCGGCCGCCTCGTCCCCGTCGGCCGGCTCGTCGAGGTCGACCTGGCCCTTGGCGATGGACCGGAGACGGTGGCCGTCGAAGCCCGGGACCCGCTCCACCCAGACCTCGTCGACGGGGTCGGTGAGGATCAGCACCTCGTACCCCTTGGCGCGGAAGGCCTCCAGGTGCGGGGAGTTCTCCACCGTGGCCCGGGTCTCGCCGGTCAGGTAGTAGATCGCTTCCTGGCCGTCCTTCATGCGCTCGACGTACTCGCGCAGGGTGGTGGTCCGGTCCGGGTCGTGGGTGGAGGCGGCCGACACCAGTTCCAGCAGGGCCTCGGTGTTGTCGGTGTCCTCGATCAGGCCCTCCTTCAGCACGCGGCCGAACTGGGACCAGAAGGACGCGTAGGCCTCGGCGTCGCCGGCCTGCATCTCCTTGACCGCGCCGAGGACCTTCTTGACCAGGCGCCGGCGCACCGCGCGGATCTGCCGGTCGTGCTGGAGGATCTCGCGGGAGATGTTCAGCGACAGGTCGTGGGTGTCCACCACGCCCTTGACGAAGCGCAGGTAGTCGGGCATCAGCGCTTCGCAGTCGTCCATGATGAACACCCGCTTGACGTACAGCTGCACGCCGCGCCGGGGTTCGCGGGAGAACAGGTCGAACGGTGCCTGCGCGGGGAGGAAGAGCAGCGCCTCGTACTCGAAGGTGCCCTCGGCACGCATGTGGACGGTCTTGGCCGGGGCCTGCCAGTCGTGGCTGATCTGCTGGTAGAACTCGTGGTACTCGGCCTCGGTCACCTCGTTGCGCGGACGGGCCCAGAGGGCCTTCATCGAGTTGAGCGTGTCGACCTCGGTGGTGGTGGCGCCCTCGGCACCGGTCCGCTCGGTGGCCATCCGGATGGGCCAGCGGATGAAGTCCGAGTACTGCTTGACGATCTGACGGATCTTCCGCTCGGACAGGTAGTCGGCCAGGCCGTCCTCGCCGTCGGCGGGCTTGAGGTGCAGGGTGACGGAGGTTCCCACCGGCAGCCCGTCGACGTCACGGAGCTCGTAGGTGCCCTCGCCGGCGGATTCCCACTGGGTGCCGGCGTCGGTGCCGGCCCGGCGGGTGCGCAGGGTGACCTTGTCGGCGACCATGAACGCCGAGTAGAAACCGACGCCGAACTGCCCGATCAGGCTCTGTGCCGCCGCGGCGTCCTCGGCGCCCTTGAGCTTCTCCAGCAGACCCGCGGTGCCGGACTTGGCGATCGTGCCGATCAGCTCCACGATCTCGTCCCGGCTCATGCCGACCCCGTTGTCGCGGACGGTCAGCGTCCGGGCGTCGTGGTCGGCGTCCAGTGCGATGTGCAGGTCCGAGGTGTCGGCCGCGAGGTCGGGGTCGGTCAGCGATTCCAGCCGGATCTTGTCCAGTGCGTCGGAGGCGTTCGAGATCAGCTCGCGCAGGAAGATGTCCTTGTTCGAGTAGATCGAGTGGATCACCAACCGGAGCAACTGACGGGTCTCGGCTTGGAATTCCATCGTCTCGACAGTGCTACCCACTCTGGGGCTTCCTTTCTGCCCGAAGGGAACGGAGGGTACGGACGGGCCTGGGCCCGGGCGGCTCGCCGCCGGTACCGCATGGTAGATCGTCGACGGGCGGGGGAGCGCCGTGGGCCGGTCGGGTGGGCGTGGGCGCCCCGGTCGGCCGGTGCCGTCGGCCGGGGCCGGGCTCGGGGGCGTCCGGCGCTGCCACCGCGTCGGCGGCCGCGGCTGCCAGGCGGTCGACCTCGACCCATGCGTCGAGGTGGTGGCCCGGGTGCCGGGGGTGGCCGGCGGCGGGCGGGGCGGGCAGGAAGGCGGGGGAGCGGCCGCGGTGGAGGTACCAGGAGCCGAGGCGTTCCAGGGCGGCGCGGCGCTCGGCGGCGCTGGTCTCGACGGAGCAGCGCTCGGCGGCGTAGAGGCGCAGGAGGTCGTTGAGCCGGTAGCGGTCGCGCTCTTCGAGGGTGAGAAGGTGGGCGGCGGCCAGCCGGTCGAGGACGGGCCGGACGGCGGCGGCGGGGGCGCCGGCCAGGGCGGCGGCCGCGTCGGAGCCGATGCCGACGGCCGGGACCAGGGTGAGCAGCCGGAGCAGGGCTCGGGCCTCGGCGGGGAGCGAGCGGTAGGAGAGGCCGAAGGCGGCGCGGACCGCCGAGGTGTCGTCGCCCTCGATCTGGAGGGCACTCAACCGGGTTTCCGCGTCGAGGAGTTCGGCGGCGTGGTCAGTGAGGCTGCGGTCCGGGCAGGCGGCGAGGCGGCTCGCGGTCACGGCCAGGGCGAGGGGCAGCCGGCCGCAGGCGGCGGTGAGCTCGGCCGCAGCGCGCGGCTCGGCGCGGGTGCGGTGCTCGCCGATGATGCGGGCCAGCAGTTCGAGGGCCTGGTGGGCGGGCAGGACGTCGAGCACCAGGGGCCGGGCGCCGTTGCGCACGGCCAGTCCGTCGAGCCGGGTGCGGCTGGTGACCACCGTGCGGCAGTCCGGGGCGCCCGGCAGCAGCGGGCGGACCTGCTCGGCGTCGCGGGCGTTGTCGAGGACCACGAGCAGCCGGCGGTCGGCCAGCAGGGAGCGGTAGAGCGCGGCCGCCTCGTCCGGCGCCGTGGGGATCCGGTCGCCGGGCACGCCCAGGGCGCGCAGGAAGCGGGCCAGGACGGTGTGCGGGGCGAGCGGTGCGTCGACGGAGTAGCCGTGCAGGTCGGCGTAGAGCTGACCGTCCGGGAACCGGTCCCGGACGCGGTGGGCCCAGGCGACGGCGAGGGTGGTCTTGCCGACCCCGGCCGGTCCCGAGACCGCGCACACGGCGGCGGCCGGACCGGTCTCCCGGGGCGCCGGGGTGGTGAGCAGCGAGTCCAGGACGCGCAGTTCCGTGCTCCGTCCGACGAAGGTGGCCAGGGCGGGCGGGAGTTGAGCGGGTGGTGGTGGCGCCTGTGCCGGGGGAAGCGCCGCTGGGGCCGCTGGGGCCGGTGCTTCCCCGGCCCGGGGCGAGGCGGCGGTGACCGGCTCGGTGGCCAGCAGTTCCAGGTGCAGCGCCCGTAACTCGGGCCCGGGGTCGAGCCCGAGTTCGTCGGCGAGGTGCTCGGCGAACCGGCGGTAGGCGGCGAGCCCTTCGGGCGTGCGTCCGGAGCCGTGCAGGGCCCGCATCAGCTGTCCGGTGAAGCGTTCCCGCAGCGGCTGGTCGGCGACCAGCGCGGTCAGTTCGGGGACGGCCGCGCGGTGCCGGCCGAGGGCGAGCTCCAGGTCGAGGCACTCCTCCCAGGCGGTCAGTCGCAGTTCGTCCAGCGCGACGGCGCCCGGGGCGTCCGCGTCCACGGCGAGCCCGTCCAGCGCCGGTCCGCGCCACAGGGCGAGCGCCGCGCGGAGCCCGTCGACCGCGTCCGCGGTCCGTCCGGCGGCGGCTTCGCCGCGGGCGCGGGCCAGCCGGTCGGTGAAGTCGCGGGCGTCCAGGCGGTGGCCGGTGAGGGTGATGCGGTAGCCGCGGCCGTCGGTCAGCAGGACGGGCGGCGCCTCCGGGTCGGCCTCGGCGAAGCGGCGCCGCAGCAGCCCGGCGAGGTTGCGGACCTGGCGGGTGGCGGTGGCCGGCGGCCGCTCGTCCCAGACGGCGTCCACCAGGCGGGCGACCGGGACGGAGCTGTCCGCGTTGAGCAGCAGGGCGGCGAGCAGCCGTTCCTGTCGGGAGCCTTCGGAGGGGATGCGTCGGCCGTCGCCGGTCCACACCTCCAGCGAGCCGAGGATCCTGAACTCCACACGTCCCTCCCTGGGGCCCGCGCGGCCGGTCGGGACGGCCGCTGTGGTGGATGGGCGCGAGTCGTGACGAATCGATGATCAGATCATGCCAGTTGTGTGCGTTCGGTTGAGAACTTTGTCAGGCACCGGCCGAAACGAGCCGGTGGTCCGACGAGACACCCCGACCCACAGGAGCAGTTGATGAACCGTCTGAAGAAGGCCGTCGCCACCGCGACCGCCGTCGCCGCGGCCGCCCTGATCCCGCTCACCGCCGCCCCGGCCTCCGCCGCCACCGGGCCGGCCACCCACCTGGGGATGACCTGGTCCGTCGTCTCCTACGGCCCGGAGGGCACCGTCCAGGTCGGCGGCCCCGGCGGCAGCCCGAGCAACGCCTACAGCGGCGACACCGCGCCGTCCGTCTCGCTGCCCGTGCTCTGCCTCAACGTCGACGGCAGCCCGGCCCCGGACGGGCTCACGATCGCCTTCCACAACGGCTGGGCGCAGGGCACCGTCGCCCTCAGCCAGCCGGTCAAGGGCTCCCGCCTCAACAGCCGGGCCGCGGCGGACAGCGTCTGCCAGGCCGCCTTCGGCGCCGCCTGGCGCGAGGCCGAGTTCCACGACGGCCACTACGGGCCCGACCTGTCGCTGACCGGTGGCTGGACCTTCTGGGCCTACGGCAACATCCCGAACAACACCCGGTTCTGGACGGCCATCAACGACCAGCCGGCCAACCCCTGGAACTGACCGGACGGAAGCCGCCGACGCGCCCGCCCACCCGGCGGGCGCGCCGCGGCGGCCACTTCCGGGATTCGCCGACGGGTCGCCCGGGTGCGCCGTACGCTCGGGCGCAGACGGCCGGCCGCCGGCCGGGACCCGGAGGAGGACGGCGTGGACACGGCTTCCGCACGGCAGGACACGGCTGCGGGGCGCCGCCCCGGCGGGCCCCGGATCGACCCGCTGCTCGCCGACCGCGTCACCGAGGCGCTCCTCCTGGCCGGCCTGCCCGTCGGGTACGGCGGGCACGGGCCCGGCGTCCAGCTGCGCCCGGCCGAGCCGCACGACGGCTCCGACGACTGTGCCGGCCTGATCGCCCTGCACTGGGAGCCCGGCCCCCGGCTGGCGGCCGCCGCGGCGATGGAACAGCCCCACCAGCCCGCGTCCTGCGCCCGACGGGTCGTCAGCAGCAGCATGCGGAACGCGCTGGCGGAGTTCCTGCCGGCCTTCGGCATCGAGGTCGTGGCCGGCCGGCTCGACGGGGAGACCAGGATCGGCCGGGCCGTCGGCCCCGCTCCGGCCACCGGCCAGGACGCCTCCGCCCCGGCCCCGGCCGGGTCCCGCCCGCAGGACCTCGGCATCGGCGCGGACGTCGTCGACGCGGTGCGCCGTACCGCCGCGCTCGCCGGCCTGCCCGTCGCAGGCCACCTGCACGCGCCCGGCATCACCCTCGCGCCGTGCCGGACAGGCACCGCCGTCCAGGACGCGATGCGCCACGCCTTCGGCGCCGTCCTCGGCGCCTGCGGCCTCGACCTCCAGTGGCGGCGGCCGGCCGCGCTCCCGTACCAGCTGCGCGCCTACGGGCCCGTCGAGCAGCCGCCGGTACGGCGCTGACCCCCGCCCGGCGCGAGCTCTCCGGCCGGGCTCAGACGGCGTACAGCCCGTGCGCGGCGAACACCGACCTGGCCTCGGCGGTCTGTTCAGGAGTGGGCACGGGTGTGTCGGCGAGGGTGAAGTCCAGGCCGAGCGCGCGCCACTTGGGGGCGCCGAGCTTGTGGAAGGGCAGCACGTCGACGCGGGTGACGTTGCCGAGCGAGGCGGCGAACTCGGCGACGCCCTCGACGTTCGCGGCGGGGTCGGTCAGGTGCGGGACGAGGACGAAGCGGATCCAGACCTCGGTGCCGAGGTCGGCCAGGCGGCGGGCGAAGTCCAGGGTGGGGGCGAGCCGCTGCCCGGTCACCCGGCGGTAGAGGGCGCGGTCCCAGGACTTGACGTCCAGCAGCACGAGGTCGGTGTCGGCGAGCAGTGCGTCGGTGGCCCGGGCACCGAGGAAGCCGGAGGTGTCCAGTGCCGTGTGCAGGCCGAGGTCGTGCTTGAAGCGGTGCAGCAGCTCGCCGGTGAGGGCGGGCTGGAGCAGCGGCTCGCCGCCGCTGATGGTGGCGCCGCCGCCGGCGGCGTGGATGAATCCGGTGTACTTGGCGGCCTCCCGGACGATCTCCTCGGCCGTGCAGGGGCGTCCGTGGCGCATCGACCGGGTGTCCGGGTTGTGGCAGTACAGGCAGCGCAGCGGGCAGCCGGCCAGGAAGGCGACGAAGCGGGTGCCGGGGCCGTCGACACCGGTGGACAGGTCCCAGGAGTGCAGCGTGCCGGTGGCCGGGGGCGGATCGGCGGCCATGAGGGCTCCTTCGATGGGGGCGGTGCCGGCGCCCCCCTGGTCGGGGAGGCGCCGGCACCGCGAGCGGGCGGCAGGACTACAGCGCGTCGTGGAAGGTGCGGCCGATCACGTCGAGTTGCTGCTCCCGGGTGAGCCGTACGAAGTTGACCGCGTAGCCGCTGACCCGGATGGTGAGCTGCGGGTACTTCTCCGGGTGGTCCATGGCGTCCAGCAGGGTGTCCCGGTCGAGGACGTTGACGTTCATGTGGAAGCCGTGGCAGGTGACGTAGCCGTCCAGCACACCGACCAGGTTGCGCACCCGTTCCTCGGGGGTGCGTCCGAGCGCGTCCGGGGTGACGGTGTTGGTGAGCGAGATGCCGTCCTCGGCGTGCCGGTAGGGCAGTTTGGCGACGGACAGCGCGCTCGCCACGTAGCCGTGGGCGTCACGCCCGTTCATCGGGTTGGCGCCGGGGGAGAAGGGCTCGCCGGCCCGCCGCCCGTCCGGGGTGTTGCCGGTCTTCCTGCCGTAGACGACGTTGGACGTGATGGTCAGGACCGACTGGGTGTGCTCGGCGCCCCGGTAGGTGGGGTGCCGGCGGACCTTCGCCATGAACTGCTCGACCAGCCGGACCGCGATCTCGTCCGCCCGGTCGTCGTTGTTGCCGTACGCGGGGTAGTCGCCGTCGACCAGGTAGTCGGTGACCAGGCCGGTCTCGTCGCGGACCGGCCTGACCTTGGCGTACCTGATCGCGGACAGCGAGTCGGCGGCGACCGCCAGTCCGGCGATGCCGCAGGCCATGGTGCGCCGCACCGCCCGGTCGTGCAGCGCCATCTCGATGCGCTCGTAGGCGTACTTGTCGTGCATGTAGTGGATGACGTCGAGTGCGTGGACGTACGTCGCGGCGAGCCAGTCCATCTGCTCGTCGAAGCGGGCCAGTACCTCGTCGTAGTCGAGCACCACTCCGCCGACCGGCTCCGTGGCCGGGCCGACCTGGGCGCCGGTCAGCTCGTCCCGGCCGCCGTTGATCGCGTAGAGGAGGGTCTTCGCGAGATTGACCCGGGCGCCGAAGAACTGCATCTGCCGGCCGACCTCCATGGCGGAGACGCAGCAGGCGATCGCGGTGTCGTCACCGAAGCGCGGCCGCATCAGTTCGTCGGACTCGTACTGCACCGAGGAGGTGTCGACGGACACCTTCGCGCAGAACTCCTTGAACCCCGGCGGAAGGTGCGGCGACCAGAAGACCGTCATGTTGGGCTCGGGGGCCGGGCCCAGGTTGTAGAGGGTCTGCAGGTAGCGGAAGGAGGTCCGGGTGACCAGGGTCCGTCCGTCCGAGCCCATGCCGCCGATGGACTCGGTGACCCAGGTCGGGTCCCCGGAGAACAGCTCGTCGTACTCGGGGGTGCGCAGGAAGCGGACGATCCGCAGCTTGATGACGAAGTCGTCGACGAGTTCCTGTGCCTGACTTTCCGTCAGAACACCACCGTCGAGGTCGCGCTGGAGATAGACGTCGAGGAAGGTCGAGGTGCGGCCGAGCGACATCGCCGCGCCGTTCTGCTCCTTGACCGCCGCCAGATAGCCGAAGTAGAGCCACTGGATCGCCTCGCGGGCGGTCGTGGCCGGGCCGGAGACGTCGTACCCGTACGCCGACGCCATCTCCTTGAGCTCGCCCAACGCGCGGATCTGCTCGGCGAGTTCCTCGCGCTCGCGGATGGTCTCCTCCAGCCGCGCCGGGTCGGTGGGCGGCGCGTCCAGGCCGGCCTTCTCGGCGAGCTTGACCTCGACCAGCCGGTCCACGCCGTACAGCGCGACGCGGCGGTAGTCGCCGATGATCCGGCCGCGGCCGTAGGCGTCCGGCAGGCCGGTGATCACGCCGGCCTTGCGGGCGGCGAGGATCTCGGGGGTGTACGCGTCGAACACCCCGTCGTTGTGGGTCTTGCGGTACCGGGTGAAGACCTTCTCCAGCTCCGGGTCGACAGGGTAGCCGTAGGAGCGCAGCGCGCCGGCGACCATCCGCCAGCCGCCGTTCGGCATGATCGCGCGCCTGAGCGGGGCGTCGGTCTGCAGGCCGACGATCAACTCCCGTTCCCGGTCGATGTATCCGGGCGCGTGCGCGGTGATGCCGGACGGGATGTCGTACGCGATGTCGTACACGCCCCTGGCGCGCTCCGTCGGGAAGAGGTCGGTGATCCGCCGCCACACCGCGGTGGTCCGCTCGGTCGGACCGGCGAGGAAGGCCGCGTCGCCCTCGTACGGGGTGTAGTTGCGCTGGATGAAGTCGCGGACGTCGATCGCGTCCCGCCACAGGCCGCCCTGGAAGCCCTCCCAGGCGCTCGTGGTCCGCCTCCGCTGCGAGGTGATCATCTCGGTTTTCCTCTCTCAGGCCTGGTCGCCGTAGTAGGCCCGGCGCATCAGCTGCTGCATGTCGGCGACCATCGGCATCCGGGGGTTGGCCGGGGCGCACTGGTCCTCGTAGGCGTTCATCGCCTGCTGGGGCAGGGCCGCCAGGAAGGCCGCCTCGTCCACGCCGGCCGCCTTGAAGGAGCGCGGGATGCCGACCTTGTCGCGCAGGTCCTCGACCGCCGCGGCGAGGGACTCGACGCCCTGCTCGGGGGTGGCAGCGGGCAGGCCGAGCATCCGGGCGATGTCCCGGTAACGCTCGGGGGCGGTGTAGCTCCGGTACTTCGGCCAGCCGGTGACCTTGCCCGGGGCGGAGCCGTTCCAGCGGATCACGTGCGGCAGCAGCAGGGCGTTGGTGCGGCCGTGGGCGACGTGGAAGGTCCCGCCGAGGGTGTGGGCCATGGCGTGCACCACGCCGAGGAAGGCCGAGCCGAAGGCCATCCCGGCGATCGTCCCGGCGTTGTGCATCCTCTCGCGGGCCACCGGGTCGTGCGGGCCGTCCAGGACGGCGCGCTCCAGGTTCTCGAAGATCAGCTTGATGCCCTGCAGGGCCAGTCCGTCGGTGAAGTCGTTGGCGTAGACGGACACGTAGGTCTCGATGCAGTGGGTGAGCGCGTCGAAGCCGGTGTCCGCGGTGACGTGTTTCGGCAGCCCGGTGGTCAGGGCCGGGTCCACGATGGCCACGCTCGGGGTGAGCGCGTAGTCCGCGAGCGGGTACTTCTGGCCGGTGGCGGTGTCGGTGATGACCGCGAACGGGGTGACCTCGCTGCCGGTGCCCGAGGTGGTGGGAACGCACACCAGCTTCGCCTTCTCACCCAGGTCGGGGAAGGTGAAGGCGCGCTTGCGGATGTCGAAGAACTTCTCCTTCAGGTCCGCGAACTCCACCTCCGGGTGCTCGTACATCAGCCACATCACCTTGGCGGCGTCCATCGGGGAGCCGCCGCCCAGGGCGATGATCGTGTCCGGCTCGAACTCCCGCATCAGGGCGGCACCCTTGCGGACGGTGTCGATGCTCGGGTTCGGCTCGACGTCGTCCACCACCCGCACCTCGACCGGGTCGCGGCGGCGGCCGAGCACGTCCCGGATCCGCTCCAGGTGGCCGATCTCCACCATGGTGCGGTCCGTGACGACGACGATCCGGTGCGCGTTCGGCATGCTCGCCAGGTACTTGACGGAGTTGCGCTCGAAGTAGATCTTCGGCGGGACCTTGAACCACTGCATGTTGGTGTTGCGCCGCCCGATCCGCTTGATGTTGAGGAGGTTCGGCGCCGAGACGTTGCCGGACACCGAGTTGTGTCCGTAGCTGCCGCAGCCCAGGGTCAGCGAGGGCGTGAAGGCGTTGTAGACGTCGCCGATGCCGCCGTGCGAGCTGGGCGCATTCCAGATGATCCGGCAGGCCTTGACCGCGTGCCCGAACTCCTCGACGAACGCCGCGTCCTCGGTGTGCACCGCCGCCGAGTGCCCGAGCCCGTCGAACTCCACCATCGCGGCGGACAGTTCGACGCCCTCCCGGCGTGAGCGCGCGGTCAGGACGGCCAGCACCGGGCACAGCTTCTCCCGGGTCAGCGGCTCGGCCGGCCCCACCCGCTCGCAGTCGGCGAGGATCACCGAGGTGTCGGCCGGTACCTCGAAGCCCGCGGCCCGGGCGACCTGTGCCGCCGAGCGGCCCACCGCGGCCGCGTTCAGCCGGCCGCCCGCACAGGCCGTTCCGTCGCCGGTGCCGAACAGGTACCGCTCCAGCAGCAGCTTCTCCTCCGCGCTCGCGTGGTGCGCCTTGAGCCGGCGGAACTCGGCGAGCGCGGCGTCCCGGATCTCCGCGTCCAGGACGACGGCCTGCTCGGAGGCGCAGATCATGCCGTTGTCGAAGGACTTGGACAGCACGACGTCGTTCACCGCCCGCTTCAGGTCCGCGCTCCTGTCGATGTACGCGGGGACGTTGCCCGCGCCCACCCCCAGCGCCGGTTTGCCGCACGAGTACGCCGCCCGCACCATCGCGTTGCCGCCGGTGGCCAGGATCGTGGCGACGTCCGGGTGCTTCATCAGCGCGCCGGTCGCCTCCATCGAGGGCTGGTCGATCCACTGGACGCAGTGGGCCGGCGCGCCGGCCGCCACCGCGGCGTCCCGGACGATCCGGGCGGCCTCGGCGGAACAGCGCTGGGCCGAGGGGTGGAAGGCGAAGACGATCGGGTTGCGGGTCTTCAGCGCCAGCAGGCACTTGAAGATCACGGTCGACGTCGGGTTGGTCACCGGGGTGATGCCCGCGACCACACCGACCGGCTCGGCGATCTCCACGATGCCGTCGATCTCGTCCCGGTGCACCACCCCGACCGTCCTGGTCCGGGCCATCACGTGGGTGACGTTCTCGCAGGCGAAGACGTTCTTCACCGCCTTGTCCTCGAAGACCCCGCGGCCGGTCTCCTCGACGGCCAGCACCGCGAGGGCGGTGTGCCGTTCCAGCGCGGCCAGCGAGGCCTTCTTGACGATGTGGTCGACCTGTTCCTGGGTGAAGGGGGCGTACGCGGCCAGCGCTTCGAGCGCGTTGCGCACCAGGTGGTCGACGGCGGCCGGCTCGGGGGCGGGAAGGCTGTTGCTCGCGGGAGCCGCCTTCGACTCGTTGTGCGGGCGACGGGCCATGCTGGACTGCCTTTCCGGAACATCGTCCGATGTCGGGGCGCCGGGGCGGGTGCCGTTCGCGCCGTCCCCTCCAGGCTTCCTCGCGCGGGGCGCCGGGGGATCGGACCAATGGGACCCGCTCCCGGCCGAAGGTCCCGGGCCCGCCGCGCGGTTGGTCCCGCGTCCGGGGCCCGGGGCGGCCGGGTCAGGGGTGCGGTACGACGGCGACCGGGCCGTGGGCGTGGTGGAGCACCGACTGGGCGACCGCGCCCAGCCGGGGCCCGGCCAGCGGGTGGGCGGGCGCGCGCCGTCCGAGCACGACCAGCGAGGCGGTGCGGGAGGCCTCCACGAGCATCCGGCTCGGGCTCCAGGGGCACACCTCCACCTCGGTGCGGACCCCGGGGAACTTGTCCTGCCAGCGCGACAGCGCGTCCTGGAGCCGCACCTGCTCGGCGGCCGCCAGCGACTCCCCGATCTCCCGCTGGTCCACCGGCGCCTCGGTGGTGTACGGCCCGTGGAAGGTGTCGCGGCTCTCCAGCACCCGCAGGGGGACGCCGCCGGCCGCCGCGTGCTGGAAGGCGAAGGCGAGCACGGCCTCGCACGGCCGGTCGCCCTGCACGCCCACGACCACCTCGCCGGGCCCCGCGGCGGGCTCCACGGGGCCGGCCTGGCCGGCGGGAACCAGCACCACCGGGCACTCGGCCCGGGCGGCGGCCCGCAGCCCGACGGATCCGACCAGCAGTCCGGCGAAGCCGCCCAGGCCGCGCGACCCGAGGACCAGCAGAGCGGCCCGGCGGGAGGCGGCGGCCAGCGCGTGGGCAGGGTTCCCGGGGACGATGTCGCAGGAGACCGTCAGCTCCGGCAGCGCGGCCGTGATCCGGTCCCGGATCGAGGCCACCGGCTGGGGCAGCGGGCTCCCGCCGCCGAGGTCGCGCTCCAGGGCGTCCACCTCGCCTCCCGCGACGTGGACCATCCGCAGCGCGCGCCCGTTGCGGTGGGCCTCGTGGGCGGCCCACTCGGCCGCTGCCGCGCTCTGCACCGATCCGTCGATCCCCACCAGCACGTCGTGCGACATGTCAGCGACCTCCCTGGTCAGCGGACGGCCCCGGCGTCGGCAGCCGCGGTCCCGTCCGGTGACCAGACTCCCGCCGGACAGGTGGTCCGCCCCAGGGGCCGACCAGCCCCCGTCGCGCACCGAAGGTCCCGGCCCGCGGGGCCGCCAGGAGGGCCCTAAGCCGCACGGTTGCCGCCCGCGGTTCGCCCCCGTCTGCGACAATCGGCCGCGACCGCGGCGACGAGGAGGGTGCCCGTGAGCGGCGAGACGGTACGGTCACGGATGCCGCAACTGCGGCTGGACGAACTGCTGGAGGAACTCCAGGCACGGATCGACGTGGCCCGGGGCACCAGGGACCGGGTGCACAGCCTGCTGGAGGCGGTGCTGTCGGTCGGCCGGGAGCTGGACCTGACGCAGGTGCTGCGGAGGATCGTGGAGGCCGCGGCCGTCCTGGTGGACGCCCGCTACGCCGCGCTCGGGGTGATCGGGCCGGACGGGGAGACCCTCTCGCAGTTCCACACGGTCGGACTGCCGGACGAGGAGATGGCACGGATCGGGCCCTACCCGACCGGCAGGGGCCTGCTGGGCGAGCTGATCCACCACCCGGCGCCGCTGCGCCTGGGCGACCTCACCGAGCACTCCTCGTCGGTGGGCTGCCCGGCGCACCACCCCGTGATGCGGACCTTCCTCGGGGTTCCGGTGCGCGTGCGCGACGAGGTGTTCGGCAACCTCTACCTGACCGACAAGCAGGGCGGGGAGGAGTTCGACGCCGACGACGAGGCGGTGATCTCCACGCTGGCCGTGGCGGCCGGGGTGGCGGTCGACAACGCCCGGCTGTACGAGGAGGCCCAGCGCCAGCAGCGGTGGCTGAGCGCGAGTGCGGAGATCACCCGCGCGCTGCTGTCCGGCGGCTCCCGCTCCGAGGTGCTGGAGCTGATCGCCCAGCGGGCCCGGGAGATCACCGGTGCGGACCTGGCGGACGTCTCCGTACCGGTGGCCGGGACGGGGACGGTCCGGGTGGAGCTGGCACTGGGCGGCGACGCGGCCGGCCGGTCGGGCCTGGTGGTGCCTCTGGAGGGCTCCCTGTCGGGCGCGGCCTGCGCCTCGGGGGTGCCGGTGACCACGGTGGACCTGGCGGGCGACCCCCGGCTCTCGGCGGGGCCGAACCGCTTCGGCGGGCTCGGACCGGCGGTCGCGGTGCCGCTGGGCCGGGCCGAGGGGCAGATCGACGGCGTGCTGCTGCTGGCCAGGGAGGCGGGCCGGCCCGAGTTCTCCGACCGGGAGACCGGGCCGCTGCTGGGCTTCGCCGATCAGGCCGCGCTGGCCCTGGAACTGGCGGAGCGCCGCAGGGACGCCGAACAGCTGGCGATGCTGGAGGACCGCGACCGGATCGCCCGCGACCTGCACGACCTGGCCATCCAGCGGCTGTTCGCCACCGGGATGACGCTGCAGAGCGCCGCCCGGTTCATCGACCACGCCACCGCCTCGGACCGGGTGCTGCGTGCGGTGGGGGACCTGGACGAGACCATCAAGATCATCAGGTCGACCATCTTCGGTCTCCGGGCTCGGGAGGAGGCCGCCGGCCACGGCCTGCGCGCCAGGGCCGTCCGTACGGTGGAACAGGCACAGACGGTGCTCGGCTTCGCACCGCGGCTGAGCATGGAGGGCCTGCTGGACACCGATGTCCCGGCGGAGGTGGCCGAGCAGGTCCTCGCCGTCCTGGCCGAGGCGCTGAGCAACGCGGCCCGGCACGCGCGGGCGGGCCGGGTCGAGGTCGTGCTCCAGGCCTCCGGCGGGCGGGTGCTGGTGTCCGTGCAGGACGACGGCGTCGGCGTCCCCGAACAGGGGCGGCGCAGCGGGCTGTCGAACCTGGCGGAGCGGGCGCGGACGCTGGGCGGGTCGTTCGAGCTGGTCCGCCCGGCGGAGGGCGGAACCCGGGTGGTCTGGTCGGCCCCGCTGCCGGTCTGAGCGGGGCGGTCCTAGGACCGGGTGTCCGGCAGCAGGAGCCCGGTGACCAGTTCGGGCCGGATCCGGATGGAGACCTGGCGGGGCGGCCGGACCGCGGGGACGGACGGGTCCTGCCCGGCGGACCGGTCCTCCCGGGCTGGCGGGACCTCCTCGGCGGGGACCTCTTTGGCGGGGACCTCCTCGGTGGGGAGATCCGAGACGTCGGCGCGTCCCAGTACGGTCACGCTCCAGCCGGTTCCGTCCGCCTCGTCGATCTCGCCCGCCTCGAACGCCACCAGGGCGCCGGCGACCGCGCGGACCAGTTCCGAGTGTGCGGCGGCGCGCACCAGCACGCTGCCGTCGCCGCCGATCCGGTAGGGGACCGGTCGGACGGCCGGCAGCGCGCCGACCGTGTACACCACGCGGCCGACCGAGCTGCCGGCCAGCAGGCGGAAGCAGTGCTGCTCGTCCAGGGCCGGGAGCGCGGCGGGGATGCGGTCGGGTTCCATGCCTTCGATTGTTCGCATCGCGCGGGGAACGGGGGAGGGTCGTTCGGTCCCTGCCTACCGCCGAGTGGACCCGGATCGGGGCCGACGGCCGGCACTGCGCGGGGGGCGAGGACCCGGTCGGCGGTGAGGGCGGCCTGGACGCGCCGCTCCTCGCCGAGCTCGGCGAGCAGCCGGGAGATGGCCGCCCCTGCCGCCCCTGCCGACGTAACCGCCTGGCCCCTGTCACGCCGTCCCCACCTTCGAACCCGCCCCCGGAGCCGACCCGCTACCGCGTGTTGCGCAGCTTGAGAATGTACGTCGCGGTCAGCGCGACCGCACGGTCCTCGTCCTGGGACAGTTCCTCCAGGGCGCGGGACGTCGTGCCTCCCGGGACGTCCGCGAGCGCCTGGGTCAGCCGCCGGCGAGCGTCCGGCCCGACGGTGTCGGGGGCGAGGCGGTCGACGAGCCCGGTGGCGATCCGGTCCGTCAGCGCGGGGTCGCTCGCCAGCGCGCCCAGCGCGTCGGCCGCGTCGGCATCGTTCACCGCCTCGACGATCATGTCGATGAGCGTCGGGACCGCGTCGGCCACGCCGCGGGCTCCGAGCGCCAGGGCCGCGTACCTGCGGACCACGGCGTCGGCATTCCCGAGGGCGTCCCGCAGCAGGGCGGTCGCCGTGCCGTCCGGCAGCTCGGCGAGGGACCGGACGGCACGTTCGCGCACCTCGGCCGCGGGTGAGTGGAGGCCCTCCGCGAGCAGCGCCGTCCCTTCCCCGCCCGCCTGCGCCAGAGCCCAGCGGAGGGCTCCGGCGACGTTCGGGTCCGATTCGCCCAGTACGGCCTCGACCAGTGCCTCCACCGGCGCCGGAGTGTCCTCGCCCGCGGACAGGGCCGCGCGCTGGCGCGCCCCCGGGCTCTTCGACTCCAGGGCCTGGAGCAGCGCGACGACCCGGAGGACCTCCTCCCAGCCGGCGGGTTCCGCGGCGTCGATCCGCCGGAGCCGGGTGAGCAGCTCCGTCTCCGCCGCGATGCGCTCGCGGGTCCGGCGGATGAGGTCGTCCACGAGCTCCGCGGGCGCGAAGCCGGGGTCGTCGAGCGCCCGCCCGACGTCGCGCAGCGACAGGCCCAGCGACCGCAGGCTCTCGATGTGGAAGATCCGCCGGATGTCCTCGTCCGAGTACCGGCGGTAGCCGGAGCCGGTGCGCCCCGTCGGCCGCACCAGCCCGAGCGATTCGTAGTGCCTGAGCATGCGGGCGCTGACCCCGGACCGCCGCGCGACGTCGCCGATCAACACTGCCTACCGTCCCTCCCGGCCGCCCCCGCCGAGGGCCACCGTGCGTTTCGCCTCCTCGATCGCGGACTCGAATCCGGCATCCGGGTCGCGCCACAGCCGTTCGGTGGCGAGCGCGTGCGCGCGCACCCGGGGGTCGAGGTCCGTCGTCGCGGCGCCCAGCGCCGGCAGCATCACCTCACCGAGCGCGATCAGCGCCCGACTGAGGCTCAGCTGCGTCTCGTGCCCGCCGCGCCCGAGCTGAGCCGCCAACACTACGGCCAACGCGCGCCCGCCACCCTCGGGTACGAGCACGACCGCGGCCCGCCAGGCGCTGCGGGCCACCTCCTCGTCGGCGTCGGCCAGCAGCGCGGGCGTGATCGCCGGCCACGCCCGCCGGTCCCCGATCTTGGACAGTGTGTGCAGGGCCTGGCTCCGTGCCTGCGCACGCTCCGAGCGGACCTCGCCGAGCAGCAGCGGGACCGTCAGCGCCGCCGCGTGCCGGGTGCGTGCCCAGGTGAGCATCTCGCGCACGGAGAACTCGGGCTCGACCGCGCACCGTTCGACGAGCCCGCCGACGTACCCCGGGTCGGGGGCCGTGCCGACGGCCATCGCCGCCCTCAGACGGACCGACGAGTCGTCGTGCTCCAGTGCCCGCAGCGCCCGCATCGTGTCCGTGTCCTCTTCCGGTCTGGTCATCCGGACCACCTCCTCGGCAGCAGTGAAGGCCTTGTCACCGTGTCAAGGTCAAGCGGTCGGGCTGGGCCGGGCCGAGGGGCGTCGTCCCACCGGTCGGCGGCCGTACGCCCCTTCGGCCCTCAGTCCTCGTCGTCCGGGGCCGGCTCCGGAGTCGCCAGCAGCTGGGCCAGCCGCCCCTGGCCCGCCACCACGTACCCGACGCCGATCCCGAGCGTGATGACCGTGAACAGCACGATGAGCCAGCTGAGCAGGGTGAAGACCATGCCGAGCGGGCCGAACTGCGTCACGCTGCGGTTCAGCGAGCGGGGGATGTAGAGCTGCGACACCCAGGTGAACGCCGTCAACCCGGCACCGGCCAGCACGGCCCCCGGCAGCAGCGGTGGCCAGGGAACGCGGCCGCCGAGGAGCAGGTGCTGGGTCCACCACCAGAGCAGAGCGGCCGTGATGAGGTAGAGCACGGCCCCGAGGCCCTCGCCCGCCCCGAACCCGGTCCGCACCTGACCCTGGAGGACCAGGGCGGTGAGCCACACCAGGAGCCAGGCCAGCCACCGCCAAGCGGCCAACCGTCCCGCCAGATGGGGCAGGTGCCAGCTCCGCTCGCACAGGCGTTGCAGGATGCGGCTGCAACTCGTGGCCGAGAGCAGGGTCACCAGGATTCCGATGCCGCCGTAGGTGTCGGTGGTGGAGTCCGGCCCGCTGGGCTGGAGCACTCCCTTGACCTCGTCGAGTGAGGCGCCGTGGAGCCCCAGGACGGTGCGCAGGGACTCGGAGATGCCGCTGCGCACCTCCTGGGGCATGAAGGCGGCCAGGGCGAACAGCACCGGGATGGCGGTCAGGAACGTCTGGGCCGCGAGGCGGGTGGCCATGTCCAGGACGTGGATGTGGAACAGCTGGGCGGCGAGTCGCCGCAGGAACGGGACCTCGCTCAGGGTGGCCGTCCGCCCCCGCAGCCAGGCGGACCTGGTGCGGATCCAGTCGGCGCGGCTGGTGTGACCACGCCGTGCCGCCACTCCGCGCTCCCTCCGGCCGATGCCTGCACTCCGGTCCGCTGCGGCTCGCCGTCGGCCCGAGCGCTCCGGATTCCGTCCAAGACTGGGCGACGGGACGGGGTGCCGCACCTCGGACGGCCCGCCGTTCGGCGCAACGCACCGGCCCACGACGGGCGACCGGGCCCGGTTCCTCCTTCGACCGAGGTGCGGCCGGGGCACCGCGGCCCGCCGAACGGGGCACCGACCGCGAGCCATCGGTGCGGGGCGGCCGGCCGCGCCCGGATCCGCCTGCGGAGGCGAGGCCGGAACCCGGGGAAGCGGCGATGATGGCCGCGACGGACCCATCGGCCGTCTCCGACGCGGGGACGGGAGGAGGCGTCGCGACCATGTCCCGCAGTCGTACCCCCGCCCCGCCCGGACGGGCCCCGGGCGGACCCGGGAACCGGACGGACTACGCCGGCGCGGTGTACGGCTCGATGCTCGCCGCCTCCGTGATCGCGGCCTCCAGCGTCCACGAACCGCACCCGCGGCTGTCGCTGATCCTGCTGCTGGTGATCACCGGGATCGTCTTCTGGATCGCCCACGTCTACGCGCACGTGGCAGGACAGCGCGAGGCCGGCCGCCCTGTCACCTGGAGCCAGGTGCGCGAGGTCGGCCGGCACGAGTGGCCGCTCGTCGAGGCGTCGGCGCTGCCGGCCCTGGCGGTGCTGGTCAGTCCCTGGCTCGGGACGGGTGAGAACGCCTGGCTGGCGCTCGGTGTCGCCGTGGCACAGCAGGTGGCCTGGGCGACGCTGGGCGCCCGCCGGGCCGGTGCGTCGGTGGGGCAGGCCGTCGTCGAGGGCGCGGTCAACCTGCTCCTGGGCCTGGTCATCGTGGCGGCCAAGGTGGCCGTCGGGCACTGAACGGCCCCGAGCCCTCAGCTGCCACCCGACGGTGCTCACCGTGCTGCTCGGCCTGGTGCTCCTCGCCGTCCTCGACGTCCTGGCGCTGCTCGCCGCGTCCGGGCGGGTCAGCGCCGAGAACCCGCGGGAGGACAGCTGAACGGGCTCCGTGCGGTCGCACGGGCCACCGCCGCGGTCCGTCCGTGCCACGACAGGACGGGGATCCGGTTCTACCGTGAACGTAGGACGCCGTTCCGGGTCCTTCCGTCAGCCGAGCTTCCCAGGCGGTGGCCATGAGAGCCGACGACCTACTGCGCACCGAGACCGGGCCGTACCAGGACACCGTGCTGGTGTCGCTGGAGGGCGAACTCGACATCGCCACCGGGCCGCTCGTGACCGATGCCGTCTTCCGGGCCCTGGCGGCCGGTCCGTCCCGGCTGGACCTCGACGTCTCCGCCCTCACCTTCTGCGACGCCTCCGGGCTGCGCGCGCTCCTCCAGGCCCGGCGGGCGTCAGGCCTCCGACACGTCGAGTTCCGTCTCGTCGGCGTCCGGCCAGGGCTCCGCCGAGTCCTCGCACTCCTGCACGCCACTGATCTCCTCCTCCCCGAACCCGTACCCGCACCGGTCGGGAACCGGACGGGTGCCGCGTCCCCGGAGCACCTGCGACCAGTTGCTCCACCGTCCCGCCTCCCGCTGCCCGTGAGGCGGTTCCCACCGAAGGAGTCACTGTCATGACCAGCAGCGTTTCCGGAGTCGGCAGCAGCCAGATCCCCCAGCCCCAACGGCATCCCTATGCGACCGGGTGGACCATCTTCGCGGGAGTCATGCTGATCACCGGCGGCCTGATGGCGATCTTCGAGGGGATCTCCGCCGTCGCCAAGGACGACCTGGTTTTCGTCACCCGCAACTACGTGTACTCGCTGAACTCCGCGGGGTGGGGGTGGATCCACGTCATCCTCGGGGTCGTCATCGTCGTGACGGGCATCGCGATCTTCAGCGGCGCGGTCTGGGCCCGTGTCCTCGGTATCGTCGTCGCCGGGCTGGGGATGATCGCCAACTTCCTGTGGCTGCCCTACTACCCGGCCTGGGCCCTCGTCCTGATCGCGATCGACGTCCTCGTCATCTGGGCGCTGTGCGTCGGCCGCATCGAGAAGGGGACCGTGTGACCTCCGAGAACGCCTGTCCCTGACAGCGCGACCGGCCCGGATCCCGGCAACCGTCCAGGATCCGGGCCGGTCCGTGCCCACCGGGCGGGGCGCCGCCGGCCTGCCCGCGGAACAGGACCACCGCGACCGGCCGGGACGGGACGGCGCCGCCCGTACACCGGTGTCCGACCGCCTGGCCGGGCCGGGAGCGGGCTCCGACCGGGTGGCGGACGGGCTGTGAGGCCTGGGTGAAGTTCATGGGTAGGGCCGGTGATCGGCCGTTGATCGGGCATAGACGGCGAGCCTGGAGCATCGGGAACCGGAGGGACCGGGTTCGGCGGCCACAGCCTGACCACCGGGTCCCGCACGGCCGGACCACGGGCCGCGCGGGCGCCCAGCGCTGACGCCGCCGCCGGACCCGCCCCCAGGAGGAGTCCGGACCACGAAGGGCAGACGAGGCATGGACGGCGGGCAGTCGGTGCAAGCGGTGAGAACGGCGGCGGGCTTCGGCGAGCTGCTGCGGCTACGGCGCGAGCGGGTCGGACTGACCCAGCAGTGCCTGGCCGATCACGCGACCCTGAGCGTACGGGCGATCCGGGACATGGAGAGCGGCCGGGTGCGCCGGCCCCGCAACGAGACCGTCCGGCTGCTGGCGGACGCGCTGCGGCTGGAGGGCCGCAGCCGGACGGACTTCGAGGAGGCCGCCCGCCGGCATCCGCTCGCGGACGAGCAGGTGGCCGAGCCGGCCGCCCCGCCGGTGGCGCGCGGGGCGATCGTCGGCCGGGAGGCGGAGGCCGAGGTGCTGGCCGACGCCTTCGCCGTGCACGGGGACCGGCTGGTGTCGCTGGTGGGCCTCGGCGGGGTGGGCAAGTCCCGGCTCGCCCTGGAGGTGGCCCGCCGGCTGCACCTGGCCGTCCGCTGGTCGGTGCGCTGGGTGGACTGCGGCGGTGGCCCGCACCCCTGGCGCGGACGGCTGGACGACCTCGTTCGGGACATCGGCGACCGGCCCGCCCTGCTGGTGCTGGACGGCGCCGACGGCGGGGTGGACGCCGGGCAGCTGGACGGGCTGTTCCACCACTGCCCCGGGCTGCGGGTGCTGATCACCGCCCGGGAGGCCCGGCCGCTGCCCGGCGGCCAGGTCATCCCGCTCGCGCCGCTTCCCGTCCCGGCGCCCGAACTCGACGCCGAACCCGAGGCGTTGGCGCAGGTCGGGGCCGTCCGGCTGCTGCTGTCGCACCTGCGCCGGCTGCGTCCCGGCTACACCCTGGAGCGCTCCGAGGCGCCCGCCGTCGCGGAGCTCTGCCGCCGCCTGGACGGCCTGCCGGGCGCGTTGGAGCGGGCGGCGGGGTGGGCGCTGGTGCAGTCCACCGCCCAGCTGGTGGCCGGGCTGGCGGCCGTCCCGTTCACGCTGGCGGCGCCGCCGGTGGTGTTCGGCGCGCGCGGGGACCTGCGGGACGAGGTGGAGCCGGCCATCCGGCAACTGACGGACCGTCAACGCGCCCTGCTGGAAGTGCTCGTGGACGAGCCGGGGGACTGGTCGGGGGAGGACGCGGTGGTGCGCAGCGGCTGGGCGCTGCAGACCTGCCTGGCCACGGTGCACGAACTGCTGTCGCGCGGGCTGATCCGCAGCGTGCCCGCCCGGGACGGCGTGCGCTTCACGGTGCTCAACCTGTGCCGGCGCCTCGTCCGGGAGGAGCCCGCGGTCCGGCTCGGGCCGGGCGGGGACGTCCCGCTGCTGGCCGTCGCGGGCTGACCGTCGAGGGGGCGTGCGTCGCGGGCCGGTCGGTGCGGGCCGGCCGCGCCGCGGCGCGTCGGCGAGGTGCCGATTCCGCCGGTCCCGCCGGTCCCGCCGGTCCCGCCGATTCTGCCGCTTAATGCCGCAGGAGCTGCCGCTCGCCGGGCCCGATCGTTCCTAGCGTTCTCCGTGGGCGGGGCCGCCGCGACACGCGGGCCGGAATGCCATCGACGATCTCTACCGATGAGGGCTGAGTTGTGGAGCACGGAAATGCCGAACAGAACGGTCTGGACGTCGTCGTGACGACGATGGCCTCGGATTCGCACACCTGGAACCTGGTGTTCCTCCAGTTCCTGTTGGAGGAGATGGGCCACCGGGTGACGAATCTGGGCGCGTGCGTCCCGGACGCGCTGCTGCTCTCCGAATGCCGCCGGACGGAACCGGACCTGATCGTGATCAGCAGCGTCAACGGGCACGGCCACCAGGAGGGCCTGCGGGTGATCCAGGCCCTGCGCGCCTGCCCGGAACTGCGGCGCACCCCGACCGTCATCGGCGGCAAGCTCGGCATCGCCGGAGCCGACGACCCCGACCGCAAGCGGACCCTGCTGGCGGCCGGCTTCGACGCGGTCTTCGAGGAGGGCGCCGCGGTGGCCGGGTTCCGCGAGTTCGTCGGCGGACTGCGCTCCAGGGTCCTGCTGTGACGGGTCCTGCCGGGTCGGTTCCTGCCGGGACGGGCTTCGGCGCGTTCGTGGCGCAGGCCGCCGAGGCCGGCGCCCTCGTGGTCCAGCCCCGGATGGGGATGGCGGACGCGGCCCGGATGCGGGAGGGCCTGCTCGCCACCCGGGAGGCGGCCGCCGTCACCGTCGGCACCATCACCCTGGACAGCTACACCCGTACCGGCGATCTCGCGGCCGCGCGGCGCGCCCTGGCCGTCGGGGCGGGCCTCAACGGCTACCCGATCGCCACCCACCCGGTCGAGGTCACCCGGGCGGTGCTGCGCGGAGTGGCGGACGCGGGCTTCCCGGTGCAGGTCCGGCACGGCTCGGCCGCACCGGAGCGGATCTTCGAGGCGCTGCTGGCGGCCGGTCTCGACGCCACCGAGGGCGGACCGGTCTCCTACTGCCTGCCGTACGGCCGCACCCCGCTCCACGAGGCGGTGGCCCGCTGGCGGCACAGCTGCGAACTCCTGGCAAGCATCCGGGAGTTCGGTGCCGAACCGCACCTGGAGACGTTCGGCGGCTGCCTGATGGGACAGCTCTGCCCGCCCTCGCTGCTGATCGCCGTCAGCGTGCTGGAGGCGCTGTTCTTCCGCCGGCACGGGCTGCGCAGCATCTCGCTCAGCTACGCCCAGCAGGCCAACGCCCACCAGGACGAGGAGGCGCTGGCCGCGCTCGGCCGGATCGCGGGCGAGCTGCTCGCGGACGTCGACTGGCACCTCGTGGTGTACGCGTACATGGGCGTGTTCCCGCGCTCGCCCGGCGGCGCGCGGCTGCTGCTGGAGGACGCGGCCCGGCTCGCGGTGCGCGGCGGCGCGGCCCGGCTGATCGTCAAGACCACGGCCGAGGCGCACCGCATCCCGACCGTCGCCGAGAACGTCCGGGCGCTGGAGACCGCCGCCGCGGCCGCCACGGCGGAGCGGGCCCGCCCGCGGCCCGTCGCGCCGCCGGACACCGGGATCGAGGCCGAGGCCAGGGCGTTGATCGGCGCGGTGCTCGACCTGGACGCCGACCTCGGGCGGGCCCTGGTGCGGGCGTTCGCGGCCGGCTACCTGGACGTGCCGTACTGCCTGCACCCCGACAACGCCGGGCGGACCCGCAGCTCGCTGGGCCCGGACGGGCGGCTGCACTGGTCCGCCGTCGGCTCGATGCCGATCGCGGGGCTCGTCGAGCGCGGCCGCGCGCCGATCCTGGGCTCGGCCGGGCTGCTGGCCGCCCTCTCCCACGTCCAGCGGAGCTACGACGGCCGGGCCGCGTACGCGTCCGCGTCCGTGGCCGCGGCCGCAGCCCGAGGCCTGCCCGCGGTCCGCTGACACGCCCAGCGCGCCGACGCACCCGCCGAGCCGCCGGGCGCTCCGCCCGGCCGGCGCTCCACGACAGACGACCGCCCGCGCTCACGACGGCGGACCACGGACACCCCGAGAGAAGAGGATCCCGACCATGCCCGACACCACGCCCCTGCCCCCGACCGACCCGGGGCGGCACCTGACCGCGCCGGCCACCCGCAGCGCGCTCCGGATCCAGCAGCACCTGCTGACCGCCGCCCGCGAGTTCCTGCGCGGACGGGGCTTCACCGAGCTGCTGCCGCCGATCATCGGCCCGGTCACCGACCCCGGTGCGCGCGGCTCCAAGCAGGTGGACATCGACTTCTACGGCCACCGCTACAAGCTGATGACCAGCGCGATCCTGTACAAGCAGGCCTCGCTGCTCGCCTTCGACAAGATCTTCTGCATCGCCCCGAACGTCCGCCTGGAGCCGCTGGAGACGGCCGGGACGAGTCGCCACCTGGCCGAGTTCCACCAGCTGGACGTGGAGGTCGCCGGCGCGAGCCGGGACGACGTCGTCCGGCTGGCCGAGGAGCTGGTGATGCACATGGTCGGCAGCACGGTGCGCGAACTGCCCAAGGAGTTCGCCGAACTCGGCCGGGACCCGCAGGCGTTCGCCGACCTCCTGAAGGGATCCTTCGGCCGCGTCCGGCACGCCGAGGCGGTCGCCGAACTGCGCGGCATCGGCCACCCGCAGAGTGCCGAGGCCGAACTCGACTGGGAGGGCGAGGCGTTGCTGTCGGCCCGGCGCGACCGGCCGTTCTTCGTCACCGACTACCCGAAGGGCTCACGCGGCTTCTACGACCGCGAGCACCCGGACGACCCGGGCCTGCTGCGGAACTTCGACCTGCTCGGGCCCGAGGGCTACGGCGAGCTGTGCAGCGGCAGCCAGCGCACCAACGACTACGCGGAGATCATCACCCGGATGAGGGAGACCGGCGAGAACCCGCAGAAGTACCGCTGGTACCTGGACCTGGTGCGCGAGGGCGTGCCGGCCAGCGCGGGCTTCGGGATCGGGGTCGAGCGGCTCACCCGGTACGTTGCCGGGCTGGAGGCCGTCTGGCAGGCCAGCGCGTTCCCCAAGGTCGCGGGGGTGGTCTCGCCGTGAGCGAGCGGAGCGAGCTCACCATTGGGAGGGGCGAGTGGGCGAACGCCCCTGCCGAGCGCAGTGAGGTGGGCGCCGTGGGCGATCTGACCGCGCCCGGTTTTCCGCAGGAGGAGGTCCGGCGGCGGGCCCGTGCCGGGGCGGCCGCCGCGTTCCCGCCGGCCGAGGAGTACGGGCACGTGCTCTTCGGCGCCGGCCGGCCCGAGCGGGCGGCGCCGTCCGACGCCCTCGACGCCCTGCGGATCGTCCCGCCACTGTTCCTGCCGCAACGGCTCGCCAAGCTGATCGACCTCGGCCGCGAGCCCGACTACCGGGACGTCGAACTCACCACCACCGTCGGCGGGTTCGCCTCGGCGCTGCCGGTGTACGTCTCCGCGACCGGCTCCACCCGGGCGGCCGGCGGCGACCTCGGGCTGGCCCTGAGCCGGCAGGCCGGGGCGCTCGGGATCCCGATGGTGATCGGCGAGAACGTGGTGCCGGTCAACGGTTACGGCCGGCTCGGCGAGGCGGCCGACCGGACCCTGCTCGGCCGGCTGCGCGCCTACACCGAGGAACTCCCGGACGGGCTCGGCGGTGTGGCCGTCCAGCAGAGCACCGAGGACGCCGACGCCGAGGTGTGGAACCTCGTCCACAGCGATCCTGCAGCCCTTCCGCTGCTCGAATCCGGGCGGCTGGCCTTCGAGTTGAAGGTCGGCCAGGGCGCCAAGCCGGGCCTGGGCGGGATGACCGTGCTGGACGCGGATGCCGCCGCCGCGCTCGGCGACCGCTTCGGACTGGATCCGCTGTTCGGCGACGGGCGCGTGCTGCGCGCCGCCACCCCGGGCACCTTCACCGCGGAGATCCTGCGCCAGCAGATCCGGCTGATGCGCAACAACTACCCGCGGGTGCGGATCTGGGTGAAGCTCTACCCCGGCCGGGACGTGGCCGAGGCCGCCCGGGTGGCGCACGAGGCCGGGGCGGACGCCGTCGTGGTGGACGGCGCGGAGGGCGGCACCGGCTGGGCGCCGGGGGTGTTCCTGCCGCACGTCGGCCTGCCGCTCGCGGAGTGCCTGCGCCGGCTGGCGGCCGCGCCGCCGCCCTCCCTGCTGGTCTCCGGGCGGATCTGGGAAGGCGCCCGGGCGGTCAAGAGCCTGGCGCTGGGGGCCCGTGCGGTGGGCCTGGGGCGGGCGGCGCTGCTCGCCGTCGCGGAGGATCCGGAATCCGGGCTCCGCCGTTTCACGGAATGTCTCTCGCTGGAACTCCGGCTGCTGATCAGTGCGCTCGGGAAATACGCTCCGCAGGCCCTGGACCGGGAGGACGTCTGGTCTCCCGAGGGGTTCGGAATTCCGGTCGGCCGATAGCCGACGGCCTGTGCGGAATTCGGCACCGAGAAACTGCCGATTTCCTTCCTGTTCTTCTGCCGATAGGGCCGTCGAATTCCTCCTATCGTCAATCTCGTCGCCGTTTTCTCTCACGATCTGGGGCTGGATGATGTCCTCACGCGGTTTTCCCGTCGAATTCGCGGCGCCCGCATTCGCGCCGTTCGCCTCCGCCGTCGCCCGCTTCCCGGAGCGGCCGGCCGTCCGGGCCGGTGGCCGGACCGTCAGCTACCGGGAGCTGGACGGCCTGACCGCCGCCCTTGCCGCCCGGCTCGCCCCCGGGCGGACGGTCGCCGTCACCGGCCGCGACCGGCTGGACCACGTGGTCGCGCTGCTGGCGGCCCTGCGGGCAGGGGCCACCTACCTCCCGCTGGACCGGGAGGCACCCGAGGAACGCAACCGCTGGATCGCCGAGGACGCGGGCGCGGCCCTCGCCTTCGACGGCGAGGAGATCACCGGGCTCGGTGACGGGACGGGCGTGAGCGCGGGCGCCGGCTACGTCATCTACACCTCCGGCACCACCGGCCGCCCCAAGGGCGTGCACGTGCCGCTCGCCGCGCTCACCGGCCACCTGGCCGCGGTGGTCGGGACCTTCGGCCTGACCGAGCACGACGTGGTGCTCCAGTTCGCCCGCCCGACCGTGGACGTGGCCGTGGAGCAGGTGCTCGGCGCGCTGTCCGCCGGGGCCTGCCTGATCCTGCCGGAGCAGCAACTCCTCGCCCCGGCCGCGCTGCTGGACCTGCTGGACGCCGAGGGCGTCACCGTCGCCAACCTGGCCGCGGGCTACTTCCAGGACGTGGTGGCGGCCCTGGGCGGCCGGGTGCCGCGCACCCTGCGGCTGATGATCTCCGGCAGCGACAAGCTGGAGCCCGCCACCGCCGCCGCCTGGTGGTCGGCGACCGGGGTGCCGTTGCTGAACGCGTACGGGCCGACCGAGACCGTGGTCACCGCCACCATCCACCGGTCGGCCGGTGAGCAGTCGCAGACCCGCGTGCCGATCGGCACCGCGGTCGGCGGGCGGCGACTCCACGTGCTCGACGAGAAGCTGCGCCCGGTGCCGCCCGGCGAGGCCGGCGAACTGTACGTCGGCGGGCCGCTGCTGGCCTCCGGCTACCTCGGCCGCCCCGGCCTCACCGCCGGCCGCTTCGTCGCGGACCCGTTCGCGGCACCCGGTGCGGGAACGGACCCGCACGGAACCCGGGGCGCCCGGATGTACCGCACCGGCGACCTGGTGCGCCGCACCGCCGAGGACGGCCCGCTGGAGTTCCTCGGCCGCAGCGACCACCAGGTGAAGGTCCGCGGCTTCCGGGTGGAGCCCGGCGAGATCGAGCAGGTGCTGGCCGGCCACCCGGGCGTCACCGGCTGCGTGGTGGTCGCGCACGAGGGCCGGCTGGCCGCGTACGTCACCGGCGCCGCGCCGCGGTACGCCGAGGCCCGGGCCTGGCTGGCCGAGCGGCTGCCCGAGCACATGGTCCCGGCGACGCTGACCGCACTGGAGGCCTTCCCGCTGACGGCCGGCGGCAAGGTGGACCGCGGGGCGCTGCCCGCGCCGCAGGCCGCGTCGGAGGGCAAGCCGGCCGGCCGTCCCCCGCGCACCCCCGCCGAGCAGCTGATCGCGGCGGTCTGGGCGGACGTGCTCGGGGTGCCGGAGGTCGGCGCCGACGACAACTTCTTCCACCTGGGCGGCGATTCGCTCACCGCCGTACGGGTGGTGGGCCGGGTCTTCGACGTCTTCGGCATGGTGTCGCCGTACACCATCTTCGACGCGCCGACGCTGGCCGAGTTCGCCGCTGCGGTGACCTCCGCGTCCGGCGGCGAGCGCCCGGCCCTGACCAGGAGCGGTGCCGCCGAGGCCCCGCTGTCCAAGTTCCAGCGCGGCCTGTGGTTCCTCGACCAGTGGAACCCGGACGCGCCGACCTACGTGGTGCCCTGGGTGTTCCGCTTCTCCGGGCCGGTCGACCCCGAGCTGCTGCGGCGGGCGCTGGCGGGGGTGGTGGCGCGGCACGAGAGCCTGCGGACGACCTTCGAGCTCGCCGAGGACGGCCCGCGCCAGGTCGTCCACCTCGCCGTGGAGCTGCCGTTCACGCTCACCGAGACCACCGCCGACCGGGTGGACGCCCTGGTCGCCGAGGCCGCGCTGGAGCCCTTCGACCTGGAGCGCGGGCCGCTGGTCCGGGCACGGGTCTTCCGGGCCGGCGGGGCGACCACGCTGCTGCTGCTCCTGCACCACATCGTCTGGGACGAGGGCTCGCTGCCGGTGCTGGAGGCCGAACTCCGGGAGCTGTACGCGGCGTCGGCCGAGGGGCGCCCCGCCGATCTGCCCGAACTCGCCGTCCAGTACGGCGACTACGCCTCCTGGCAGTACCAGGACGACACCGCCGGGCGGCAACTCGATTACTGGCGCGAGCAGTTGCGCGATGCGCCGACCGTGCCGGCACTGGAGCCGGACCGCCCCCGCCCCGAGGAGCAGGCCTTCCGCGGAGCCTTCCACCGCTTCACCATGCCGGGCCCGGTGGCCGAGGCCGTCCGGGCGCTCGCCCGCAGCGAGGACGCCACCCCCTTCATGGTGCTGCTCGCCGGGCTGGCGCTCACCCTGCACCGCCGCTCCGGGCAGCGCGACCTGGTGCTCGGCTCGCCGGTGAACGTCCGAGGCCGGGCCGAACTCGACGGCCTGATCGGCTACTTCGTCAACCTGCTGCCGCTGCGGCTGAAGCTGGAGGAGGGTGCTTCCTTCCGTGAGCTGGTCCGGCACGTGCGCGAGGTGTCGATCAGCGGCTACCGGCACCAGGAGGTCCCCTTCGACGACATCGCGAACGCCGTGCTCGACGAGCGACCCGAGGACCGCAACCCGCTCTGCCAGGTGCTGCTGGAGCTGCACCCGCTGGACTCCCGGCCGTTCACGGTCGGCGGGCACGAGGTCACCCGGGCCCTGCACTCCAACCCGGTCTCCCGCTTCGACCTGTCCGTCTCGGTGGACGACCTCGGTACCGGCTTCACCGGCCGCTTCGAGTACGACAGCGACCTCTTCGCCGCTGCCACCATGGCCGGTCTGTGCGAGGAGTGGCTCGGCACCCTGGCCGCCGCCGTCGAGGTCCCGGTGCACGCCCTGTTCGAGGCACAGGCCGCCCGCGACCCGCAGGCCGTCGCCCTGGTCTCCGGCGAACGGGCCGTCGGGTACGGCGAGTTGAACGCCGCCGCGAACCGGCTCGCCCGCCACCTGGCGGGCCTGGGCATCGGCCGCGGCGACACGGTCGCCGTGCTGGCCGAGCGCGGCCCCGAGCTGGTCGTCGCGCTGCTGGCGGCCCTCAAGGCCGGCGCCGCCTACACCCTGCTCGACCCGGACTTCCCGGCCGAGCGGCTGGCCGGCGCGGTCGCCGACACCGGCGCCGCCACGGTGGTCACCCACCGGCACACCACCGTGCCGTTCGCCGTCCGCAGCCGGGTGGACCTGGACGCCTCGGCCGCCGAACTCGCCCGGTACGCGGCACACGACCTCGGCCTGCCGGTCGACGGCGCCGACCTCGCCTGCGTGATGTTCACCTCCGGCTCCACCGGCCGCCCCAAGGGCGTCGGCGTCCCGCACCGCGCGCTCACCACCACCTACCTCGGCCAGGACTACGCCCGCTTCGGCCCGGACGAGGTCTGGCTGCAGTGCTCGCCGGTCTCCTGGGACGCCTTCGCGCTGGAGCTGTACGGCGCGCTCTGCTTCGGCGGCCGCTGCGTCCTCCAGCCCGGCCAGCGCCCGGACCCGCAGACCATCGCCGAGCTGACCCGCCGGCACGGCGTCACCCAGCTCCAACTCTCCGCCAGCCTGTTCAACTTCCTGCTGGAGGAGTTCCCGGAGACCTACGACGGCCTGAAGCTCGCCTTCACCGCCGGCGAGCGGGCCTCCGTCACCCACGTGGCCAAGGCCCTGGAGAACCACCCGGGCCTGGTGGTCGCCAACGGCTACGGTCCGGTGGAGAGCCTCGGCCTGACCACCTGCCACCAGGTCACCCCCGCCGACCTGACCGGCGCCTCCGTGCCGATCGGCGCCGCGCTCAACGGCAAGGGCATCCTCGTCCTGGACGAGCGACTGCGCCCCGTCGAGCCCGGCGCGACCGGCGAGCTGTACGCCACCGGCGGCGGCCTCGCCCACGGCTACCTCGGCCGGCCCGCACTGACCGCCGAACGCTTCGTCGCCTCCCCGTACGGCGCCCCCGGCGAGCGCCTCTACCGCACCGGGGACCTCGGCTTCGTCAACGCCGAAGGGCTGCTGGAGGTCACCGGCCGGATCGACGACCAGATCAAGGTCCGCGGCTTCCGGGTCGAGCCCGGCGAGATCGAGGACGCGCTCACCCGCCACCCGGCCGTCCGGGAGGCCGCCGTCGCCGTCCACGAGCCGGCCCCGGGCGACCGCCGGCTCGCCGCCTACGTCACCGTCGGCGCCGGCGCCCCCGACCCGGACGCGCTGCTCGACCACCTGGCCGCCCTGCTGCCCGAGCACCTGGTGCCCGCGACGCTGGACGTCCTGGACGCACTGCCGCTCAACCACAACGGCAAGGTGGACCGCAAGGCGCTGCCCGCCCCCGCCGGACGCCGGGCCGCAGGCACCGTCGACGCCGTCGACCCGCTGACCGCGGCCGAACGGCTGGTTGCCGACGCGATGCGCGAGGTCCTGGACCTCGCCGAGGTCGGCCGCGAGGACAACTTCTTCCGGATCGGCGGCAACTCGCTGGCCGCCGTCCGGGTCGCGATGCGGCTGTCCCGGGAGACCGGCAGCCGCGTCCCCCCGCAACTGGTGTTCCGGGCCCGGACCGTGAGCGCCATCGCCGAACGGCTGGCCGCCCGGTGACGGGCCGTACCGCACACGAAGGGAACGAGGCCGTGAGCCCGTCCGACCACCCGGCGCGCACCGCGCCCGTCTCCGGCCTGCAACGCGGCCTCTGGTTCCTCGACCGCCTCGATCCGCGGGCCGTCACCTACTGCACCCCCTGGACCCTCGACGTCACCGGCCCGCTCGACCTTGCCCTGCTCCAGCGTGCACTGGACACCGTGGTGGCCCGGCACGAGACGCTGCGCACCACCTTCGCGCTGCACCCCGACGGCCCCCGCCAGCAGGTGCACCCCACCCTCGCCGTGCCGCTCGCGGTGACCGACCTGCGCCCGCTGAGCGGCCCCGGGCGGCAGGAGCGCCTGGAGGAGCTGCTCGCAGCCCGCTGCGCCGAGCCCTTCGACCTGGCCACGGGCCCGCTGCTGCGCGCCGAGGCCTTCCGGCTCGCGGACGAGCGCACCACGGTGCTGTTCACCGTCCACCACATCGTCTGGGACGGCTGGTCCGCCGAGGTCTTCGAGCGCGAACTCGCCGCGGTGTACGGCGCCGCGGTGGCGGGCCGGGAGGCCGAACTGCCGGAGCTGACCGTCCAGTACGCCGACTACGCGCAGGAGGAGCTCGGCACCTCCTTCGAGGAGCACCTGACCTACTGGAAGGAGCAGCTGGACGGCGCACCCGCCCTGCTGGAGCTGCCCACCGACCGGCCCCGGCCCGCCGAGCGCGGCGCGGCCGGCCGGACCGAGGAGTTCGGCCTCGCCCCCGGTACGGCGGCGCGGGTCCGCACCTTGGCCGAGACGGAGGGCGTCACCCCGTTCACCGTCCAACTGGCCGCCTTCGCCCTCCTGCTGAACCGCTGGACCGGCGCCGACGACCTGGTGGTCGGCACCCCCGTCACCACCCGCGACCGACCCGAACTGGAGCACCTGCTCGGTTACTTCGTCAACCTGCTGCCGCTGCGCCTGCGGCTCGCGCCCGCGCTGAGCTTCCGGGACCTGCTGGAGCACGTCCAGGACGTCGCCTTCGAGGCCTACGGCTACCTCGACCTGCCCTTCGACCAGATCGTCGACCGGCTCGGCGCCGCCCGCAGCGCCCAGCACCCGCCGCTGGTCCAGGTGGTGTTCGGCGCCCACGGCGAGGACCGCACCCCGCTCGCGCTCGGCCCGGCGGCCACCGCCCGGAGCCGGGTGCGCTCCAACGGCACCAGCAAGTTCGACCTCACCTGGTCCGTCTTCGACGGCGGCGAGAGCGGCGGCGCCGACGGCGAGCTGCGCGGCGAGGCCGAGTACCGCAGCGAGCTGTTCGACCCGGAGACCGTCCGCCGGCTGGCCGCCGAGTTCGACACCCTGCTCACCGCGGCCCTGGACGACCCCGACGCCACCGTGCTGCGGCTGACCACCCGCGCCGCCGGGGCCGCCGCCTGCGCCGGGGCCACCGAGACCCCCGGCCACTGCCTGCACCACCTGTTCGAGCGGGCCGCCGACGCCCACCCCGACCGGCCCGCCGTCAGCGACCCCGACCGCACCCTCGGCTACGCCGAACTGGACCGCCGGGCCAACCGCCTCGCGCACGCCCTGCGCGCCCGCGGCGCCGGCCCCGGCGACCGGATCGGCATGCTGCTGGAACGGACCGCCGACATCCTGGTCACCGTCCTCGGCGTGCTCAAGACCGGCGCCGCCTACGTGCCCGTCGACCTGGCCGCGCCCGCCGACCGCGCCGCGCTGGTCTTCGGCGACACGGGCGTCACCCTGGTCGTCACGGACCGCCCGGACCGGGTGCCCGACGGCCCCTGGCAGGCCTACGACCTGACCGCCGAGTCCGCCGACCTGGCCGCCCGGCCGGACACCCGCCCGCCGGCCGCCGGCCGCCCCGGCGACGTCGCCTACGTCATCTTCACCTCCGGCTCCACCGGCCGCCCCAAGGGCGTCGCCGTCGCCCACGAGCACGTCAGCCGGCTGATGGCGGACGGCGAGCGGCATTTCGGCTTCGGCCCGCAGGAGACCTGGACGCTCTTCCACAGCTACGCCTTCGACTGGACGGTCTGGGAGATGTGGGGCGCCCTGCTGCACGGCGCCCGACTGGTCGTCGTCCCGTACGTGACCAGCCGCTCGCCGGAGGAGTTCGCCCAGCTGCTGGAGGAGGAGAACGTCTCCTGCCTCTGCCTCACCCCCTCGGCGCTGCGCCAGCTGGAGCCGGTGCTGCGCCGCAGCCCGCGCGCCCTGCCCGCGCTGAAGTGGATCATGCTCGGCGGGGAGGCGCTGGACCCGGCCGTCGTCCAGCGCTGGTTCGAGCTCGACCCGCCGCCCCCGGCCCGGCTGTGCAACCTGTACGGCATCACCGAGACCACCGTCCACGTCACCACCCACGACCTGGCCGGCAGCACCGGCTTCGAGCGCAGCCTGATCGGCACACCGATGCCGCACCTGAGCGCCCAGGTCCTGGACGACTGGCTGCGGCCCTGCCCGCCCGGCGCGGCCGGCGAGCTGTACATCGGCGGTGGCAGCCTCGCCCACGGCTACTGGGGCCGCCCCGGCCTCACCGCCGGCCGCTTCGTCGCCGACCCGTACGGCCCGCCCGGGGCCCGGCTCTACCGCACCGGCGACGTGGCCCGGCGCCTGCCCGACGGCGGGCTGGAGTACATCGGGCGCGCCGACTTCCAGGTCAAGCTGCGCGGCTTCCGGATCGAGCTCGGCGAGATCGAGAACGCGCTCGCCGCCCACCCGGACGTCGACGCCTGCGTCGTCACCGTGCACGAGGACCGCCTCGCCGCGTACGTCACCGGGCGCGAGCCCGCCGACGTCCGCGCCTTCCTCGGCCGCTCGCTGCCCCCCTACATGGTCCCGGCGAGCTACACCGTGCTGGAGGCGCTGCCGCTCACCGTCAACGGCAAGGTGGACCGCGCCGCCCTGCCCGCCCCCGGCCAGCGCAGCGCCGCCACCACAGGCCGCCACGTCGAGCCGCGCACCCCGGAGGAGGAGGCCTTCGCCGCCGTCTGGGCGGAGGTCCTCGGGGTGGACGGCATCGGCGTCCACGACGACTTCTTCCACCTCGGCGGCGACTCCATCCGGGCCGTCCAGCTGGCCGGCGCGCTGCACGAGCGCGGCTGGGGGCTGAGCCTGCGGGACGTCTTCAACGCCCCCACCGTCGCCGCCCTGCTGCCGCTGGCGAAGCCCGTCACCGATGACCCGGACGCCCACGAGCCGTTCGCCCTGATCACCCCGGAGGACCGCGCCGACCTGCCGCCCGGCCTCGTGGACGCCTACCCGATGGTGTCCATGCAGCTCTCCATGGTCTTCCACATGGAGATCGCCGGCGGCACCGACAGCTACCACAACGTCAACTCCTACCGGATCTCCGGCGACCTCGACGAACAGGCCTTCCGGCGCTCCGTCGCGCAGGCCATGGACCGCCACGCCGTGCTGCGCACCGGCCTGGACCTGTCCGGCTACGGCGAACCGCTGCAACTCGTCCACGGCCGGCTGTCGGCCCCCGTCGAGTTCGCCGACCTGCGCGGTGCAGCGGACCAGGACGCGGCGATCCGCGAGGTGTTCGACACCCACCGGTGGACGCCCTTCGACCTCACCGCCCCGCCGCTGTTCCGGATCACGGTGCAGCGTCTCGCCGAGGACGCCTTCCAGCTCACCGTCTCCGAGCACCACGCGATCCTCGACGGCTGGAGCTTCACCTCGCTGCTCACCGAGATCCTGGAGCGGCACACCGCCCTCGCCGCCGACCCGCTCGGCGCGCCCACGCCGCCGCCGCGCACCGCCTTCCGCGACTACGTGGCCGTCGAACGGCAGGCCGCCGGGGACGAGCGCTCGCTCGCCTACTGGCGCGAGCGGCTGTCCGGCGTCAGCGGCCAGCTGTTCCCCGGCAGCGAGTCCGTGCACGAGGCGCCGCGCACCGTCGAACGGGTGCTGCCCGAGGCGCCGGACCAGCTGCGGACGGTCGCCGACGCGCTCGGCGTGCCGGTCAAGTCGGTGGCCCTCGCCGCCCACCTGCGCGCCCTCGCCGCCGTCACCGGGAAGCCCCGGGTCACCACCGGACTGGCCGTCAACGGCCGGCTGGAGCGGCTCGGCGGCACCGAGGTGTACGGGCTGTTCCTCAACACCGTCCCGCTGAGCTGCGAGCCCGGCGACGACCTGCTCGCCCTGGTCCGCGAGGTCCACCGGGAGGAGCTGGACATGATGCCGCACCGCCGGGTGCCCTTCGCCCGCCTCGCCCGGCTGATGACCGACACCGCGCTGGACAGCCAGTTCGGCTACCTGCGCTTCCACGCCCTCGGCCGGCTCAGCTCGGCCCGCATCGTGGACGGCCGGATCGGCACCGAGCCGACCCTGCGCCACGAGCCCAACAGCTTCGCCTTCGGCGCCTCGGTGATCCAGGACCCGGTCACGCAGCGGGTGCTGCTCGCCGTGGACCACCAGCGCTCGCTGGTCGCCGACAGCACCGCCGAGCAGTTCATCGACACCTACGACGCCGCCCTGCACACCATGGCCGCTGCCGCCCGAGACCTCTGAGGACCCGTCATGACCGACCTGCTGGACCGCCTGCGCGACGCCGTCGCCGCCCACCCCGAGCGCACCGCCGTCCTGGCCGGCGCCGACCGCCTGGACTTCGCCGGACTCGACCGCCGCACCGCCGCCCTGGCCCGCGCCCTGCGCGCCCTCGGCGTCGGCCGCGGCGACCGGGTCGGCGTCCACCTCGGCCGCACCGCCGACCTGCCGGTCGCCCTGCTCGCCGTCTGGCGGGCCGGCGCCGCCTACGTCCCGCTCGACCCGGCCTACCCGGCCGAGCGGCTCGCCTTCATGGCCTCCGACGCCCGGCTCGCCGCCCTGATCAGCGCCGACGGCCTGCCGGCCGCCGAGGGCGTGCCGGTGCTGCGCCCGGACGCCGCCGCCGACGGGCCCGAGCTGCCGGCCGGAGCCCACCCGCTCGACCCGGCCTACGTCATCTACACCTCCGGCTCCACCGGCCGGCCCAAGGGCGTCGAGGTGCCGCGCGGCGCCGTCGCCGGACTGATCGAGGGCCTGGAGGCCACCGGCGCCCTGCGCGCCGAGCCCGGCGTGGTCGGCTGGAACGCCAGCATCTCCTTCGACGCCTCCGTCCCGCAGTGGAGCCGGATCTGCCGCGGCGACACCGTCCTGGTCATCGGCGAGGAGCACCGCGCCGACCCGGCCCGGCTGGCCGCCCTGCTCGCCGAGCACGCCGTCACCGACTTCGACCTGACCCCCTCGCACTGGGAGCTGCTGCGCGAGCCGTTCGCCGGCGCCCGGGTGCCGCGGCTGTTCATGGGCGGCGAGGCCGTCCCCGAGCGCACCTGGCGGGAACTGGCCGACGGCGGCATCGACGCGCTCAACCTGTACGGGCCCACCGAGTGCACCGTCGAGGCCGTCACCGCGCCGATCAGCGGCCCCGGCCCGCACCTGGGCGAGCCGATGCCCGGCGTGCGCCTCCACCTGCTCGACGAGAAGCTCGCCCCGGTCCCCGACGGCGCGGTCGGCGAGCTGTACCTGGCCGGGCCCGGACTCGCCCACGGCTACGTCGGGCGGCCCGGCCTGACCGCCGAGCGCTTCGTCGCCGACCCGTCCGGAGCGCCCGGCGCCCGGATGTACCGCACCGGCGACCAGGCCCGGCGCGGCGAGGGCGGCCGGCTGGAGTACGTCGGCCGGGTGGACCGGCAGGTCAAGCTGCGCGGCTACCGGATCGAACTCGGCGAGGTCGAGCACGCCCTGGCCGGGCTGGCGGGCGTCCGGGCCGCCGCCGTCACCATCCACGAGCCCGCCCCCGGCGACCGCAGGCTCGCCGGCTACGTCACCGGCTCCGTCACCGCCGCCGAGCTGACCGAACGGCTGCGGGCCACCGTGCCCGCGCACCTGGTGCCCTCGGTGATCACCGTGCTGGACGCCCTGCCGCTCACCCCGAACGGCAAGGTCGACCTGGCGGCGCTGCCCGTCCCCGCCGCCGAGGAGCAGGCCCCGGCCGGCACCGGGGGACTGGCGGAGCAGGTCGCCGAGGTCTGGAGCACCGTGCTCGGCGTCACCGGCGTCCGGCCCGGCGACGACTTCTTCTCGCTCGGCGGCCACTCGATCGCCGCGCTGCGGGTCGTCCACCTGCTGCGCCGCCGCCTCGGCATCGAACTCCAGCTGCGCAACCTTCTCGACTCGGCCGACCTGGCCGCCTTCACCGCCACCGTCGAACGGGCCGTCGCGGCCGGCACCGCCGCCCCCCGGCCCGCCCTGACCGCCCGCGCCCGGGCGGCCGGCGCATGACCACCGCACTGCGGGTCCGGCCCCGCGTCGAGGGGGACTGGCTGTTCGTCCCCGTGCCCCAACCGCACCGCCCGTACCGGCTGTTCTGCTTCCCCCACGCCGGCGGCGACGCCACCGCCTACACCCCGCTCGCCCGCGCGCTCGCCCCGGCCGCCGAGGTCTGGGCGCTGCGCCCGCCCGCCCGCGGCGGCCGGCTCGGCCACCCGATGCCCGCGAGCTTCGACCTGCTGGTCGACGCCGTCCTGGAAGCCCTCGCCCCGCACCTGACCGGCCGGTTCGGCTTCTACGGGCAGAGCTTCGGCGCCCTGCTCGGCTACGAGGTCGCCCGGGCGCTGCCCGCCGAGCGGCGGCCCGAACTGGTCGTCGCCGCCTCCGCCTCGCCGCCCGCCGCCTGGGCCGGGGCGGACCGCCCGCAGTACACCGCCGACGACCTGCTGCGCCTCGCCGGAATGGGCGAACTCGTGGCGGGCGACGTCGATCTGAAGGAGCACGCGCTGCGCGGCATCCGCACCGACCTGGAGGTGGTCGACACCTACCGGCCCCGCCCGCACCCGCCGATCGGCTCCGCCCTGCACACCGTCGTCGGCGTCGAGGACCCCCTCCTCGCCGTCGGCGGCCTCGAAGGCTGGGCCGCCCACACCCGCGGCGCCCACGGCCACCACGTCGTCCCCGGCGGCCACCTGCTCGCCACCGTCGACGGGCCCGGCCCGGCCGACCTGCTGACCTCCCTCATCGCGCGGCCCGGCGCCGCAAACCAGCCCACGACGGAGCACTGATGACAACCACCACCGCGGTCGACCTCACCGACCCCGACCTGTGGGCCCGCCCCGACACCCCCGCGCTGGTCGCGGAGCTGCGCCGGGAGTCCGCCGTCCACCTCACCGACACCGTCGACGACGGGCCGGTCTGGTCGGTGCTCTCCTACCGGCACTCCGCCGAGGTGCTGCGCAACGCCGCCGTCTACAGCTCCGAACAGGGCTCGCTGCTCGGCGCCGGCGAGGGCAACGTCCCGGTCGGCTCCGGCCGGATGATGGCCCTCACCGACCCGCCCCGGCACCGCGAACTCCGCGCCCCCGCCAACCCGTTCTTCTCGCCCGGCGCCGTGCGCGGAGCCTCCCGGGGCATCGCCGAACTCGCCGCCTCGATCGTCGAGCGGGCCGTCGAGCAGGGCGAGGTGGACCTCGTCGACGCCGTCTCCGCGCTGCCGCTGTCCGTGATGTGCGACCTGCTGGACGTCCCGGAGGCGGACCGCGACATGGTCGTCCGGGTCTGCGACGTCGCCTTCCTCGGCCGCACCCCCGAGGAGCGCCGGGCCGGCCACCAGCAGCTCATCCCGTACCTGCTGCACCAGGTGATGCTGAGGCGCAGCGACCCGCGCGACGACCTGATCAGCATGATGGCCACCTACCGGGTCGGCGGGAGGCTGCTGCCGATCGAGGACGTCGTCCTCAACCTGGACAACATCGTGGTCGGCGGCGTCCAGACCGTCCGCCACACGGCCGCCATGGGCCTCCACACCCTGGTCCGGCACCCGGACCTGTGGCGGCGGTTGCAGCGCGGCGAGGTCGGCATGGACTCGGCCCTGGACGAACTCCTGCGCTGGACCTCGGTCGGGCTGCACACCCTGCGCACCGCGAGCCGGGACACCGAACTCGACGGCCGCACCATCCGGCGCGGCGACCGGGTCGCGGTCTGGGTCTGGTCCGCCAACCGGGACCCGGAGGCCTTCGAGCGGCCCGAGGAGATCCTGCTCGACCGCGCCCCCAACAAGCACCTCGCGCTCGGCCTCGGCGCCCACTACTGCGTCGGCGCGCCGCTGGCCAAGGCCGAACTCGGCGGCCTGTTCACGGCGATGCTGGAGCGCGTCGCCACCATCGAGCCGACCGGGCCGGTCACCCACAACCGCTCGATCATCAACTTCGGCCTGGACCGCTTCCCGGTCCGCCTCACCCCCCGCTGAACCACCCGGCAGCCCCCACCGCCCAACTGCCGCGTTCCTGCCGCGACTCCTGCCCTTCGGCCGCACGGCCCGCCTCTACCTTCGAAGCAACCCAAGGAGGACACCATGAGCAACCCGTTCGAGGACGACAACGCCGGCTACCTGGTGCTGGCCAACGACGAGAACCAGCACTCGCTGTGGCCGGTCTGGATCGACGTGCCGGCCGGCTGGACCACCGTCCACGACGAGGACACCCGCCAGGGCTGCCTCGACTACATCGAGGCCAACTGGACCGACATCAGGCCCGCCAGCCTGGTCGCCGCCCTCGCCGACCGGTGACCGCCACCATGCCGACCTGGGAACTGAACCCCGGCCGCCCGGCCCTCGCCCACGCGCCGCGCACCGCCGGCCTCGGCGAGGCCTGCGAGTGGCTGCGCGAGAACGAGACCGCGCTCACCGAAGCCCTGCACCGGCACGGCACGATCTTCCTGCGCGGCCTGCCGGTCACGAGCACCGAGGACGTCGCGGCCGTACGGGACGTCCTCATCCCCGAGCGCACCCCCTACCGGGAGAAGGCCACCCCGCGCAGCGACTACGGCAACGGCGTCTTCTCCTCCACCGACCTGCCGCCGGCCCAGCCGATCCGGATGCACAACGAGAACAGCTACACCCTCACCTTCCCCGGCCGGCTGCTCTTCGCCTGCCTGACCGCCCCCGAGGAGGGCGGGGCCACCCCCACCGCCGACTGCCGCCAGGTGCTCGCCCGGCTGCCCGCGCACCTGGTCGAGCGGATGCGGACCTCCGGCTGGACCCTCACCCGCAACTACTCGGACTACGTCTCCCTCGGCTGGCGCACCGCCTTCGCCACCGAGGACCGCTCCGAGGTCGAGGCCTACTGCCGGGAGAACGGCATCACCTGGGAGTGGCTGCCGGACGGCAACCTGCGCACCGGCCAGCTGCGCCCCGGCACCATCCACCACCCGGCGACCGGCGAGGAGGTCTGGTTCAACCACCTCGCCTTCTGGAACGAGTGGTCGCTCGACCCGGACATCCGCGAGGCGATGACCGACGAGTTCGGCCCGGACGGCCTCCCGTTCAACACCGGCTTCGGCGACGGCGAACCGCTGGAGCGGGCCGACGTCGACGCCCTCAACGAGGCGTACCACGCTGCGACCGTGCGCGAACGCTGGCAGGTCGGCGACGTGATGCTGGTCGACAACGTGCTCTGCGCCCACGGACGGGACCCGTACCGCGGCGACCGCAGGATCGCCGTCTCGATGGGGCGGCCGCTCGACGTCCTGGACTGCCGGCCCAGTGTCCGGCCCACCCTGGCCGCCGCCTGAGCCCCCGAACAGCCCGTGCCGTGACGTGAGCAGACCCGAGTAGAGGAAGCACCGTGATCCCGGTTTCGTACGCCCAACAGCGGCTCTGGCTGATCGACCAGATCGAGGGGCCGACCGCGCTGTACAACCTGCCGTTCGCCCTGCGCCTGCGCGGCGGGCTCGACACCGCCGCCCTGCGCGCCGCGACGGCGGACGTGGTCGCCCGGCACGAGGCCCTGCGCACGGTGTTCCCGGTGGCCGGGGGAGTCCCGGTGCAGCGGATCCTGCCGGCCGAGGAGGCGCAGCCGCGCTTCCTGGCCGTGGACTGCGCACCGGACGACTACCCGGCCCGCCGGGACGCCGCGGCCGCCGAGACCTTCGACCTGAGCCGCGAGCTGCCCATCCGGGTCACGGTGTTCACCCTCTCCCCGACCGAGCACGTGCTGCTCGTCGTGCTCCACCACATCGCCGGCGACGGCTGGTCGCTCGGCCCCCTGCTGCGCGACCTCGCCGACGCCTACCGGGCCCGGCTGACCGGCCGCGCCCCCGACTGGGAACCGCTGCCGATCCAGTACGCCGACTACGCGCTCTGGCAGCGCGACCTGCTCGGCGACGAGGACGACCCCGAGAGCCTGCTCGCCCGCCAACTCGCCTACTGGCGCGCCGCGTCGGCCGGGCTCCCGGAGGAACTGGAGCTGCCGACGGACCGCCCCCGACCGCCCGCCCCCACCGGCGCCGCCGACTCCGTCGACCTCGCCTGGGACGCCGGCCTGCACACCGCCCTGCTCGACCTCGCCCGCACCCACCGCACCACCCTGTTCACCGTCCTCCAGGCCGGCCTGGCCGCCCTGTTCACCCGGCTCGGCGCCGGCACCGACATCCCGCTCGGCACCGGTGTCGCCGGACGCGCCGACGAGGCGCTGGACGACCTGGTCGGCTTCTTCGTGAATTCGCTGGTGCTGCGCGCCGACACTTCCGGTGACCCGAGCTTCGCCGAGCTGCTCGGCCGGGTCCGGGAGACCCAGCTCGACGCCTTCGCCCACCAGGACCTCCCCTTCGAGCGCCTCGTCGAGGAACTCAACCCGCCCCGGGCGCTCGGCCGCCACCCGCTGTTCCAGACCCTGCTGGTGCTCCAGAACCACGGCCAGGACGCCGAACTCGCCCTGCCCGGGCTGGAGTCCGCCCCCGAACCGATCGGCCTGCGGGTCGCCAAGTTCGACCTCAACATCGGCATCGCCGAACAGCACGGCCCGGACGGCGCCCCCGCCGGGCTCACCGGCTCGATCGAGTACGCCGCCGACCTCTACGACCGCACCACCGTCGCCGCCCTGGCCGACCGGCTCGCCCGGCTGCTGGCCGGTGCCGCCGCCGACCCGCACACACCCATCGGCACCCTGGAGGTGCTCGCCCCCGAGGAGTGCACCCGCATCCTCACCGAGTGGAACGCCACCGAAGCGCCCCGCCGGTCCGGCACCCTCGCCGAGTCCTTCGAGCGGCAGGCCGACCGCACCCCGCACGCCACCGCCCTCGCCCACGACGGCGGCACCCTCAGCTACGCCGAACTCGACACCCGCGCCAACCGCCTCGCCCACCACCTGACCGCGCTCGGCGTCGGCCCCGAGACCCCCGTCGCGATGCTGATGGAACGCTCCGCCGACGTCGTCGTCGCCACCCTCGCCGTCCTCAAGGCCGGCGGCTGCTACGTCCCCATGCACCCCGGTCTGCCGGCCGAGCGGATGACCGGCGTGCTCGCCGACACCGGCGCCCCCGTGCTGCTCACCGACCGCGCCGACCCCGGCTTCCCGCACGGCGCCGCCGTGGTGCGCCCCGGCGACGAGGCCGGCGCCCCCGCCCACCGCCCCGGCGTGCCCGTCCACCCGGACCAGCTCGCCTACGCGATGTACACCTCCGGCTCCACCGGCCGCCCCAAGGGCGTCGCCGTGCGCCACCGCGACGTGCTCGACCTCGCCGCCGACCGGCGCTGGCAGGACGGCCGCCACCAGCGCGTCCTGCTGCACTCCCCGCACGCCTTCGACGCCGCCACCTACGAGATCTGGACGCCGCTGCTGGCCGGCGGCACCGTCGTGGTCGCCCCGCCCGGCGCCCTCGACGCCACCGCCCTGCACGCCGTCACCACCCGCCACGACGTCACCGCCGTCTTCCTCACCAAGGCCCTGTTCGACCTCGTCGCCGAGCAGGCCCCGGAGACCTTCGCCGCCCTGCGCGTCGTCTGCACCGGCGGCGAGGCCGCCTCGGGCGTCCTGATGCGCCGGGTCCTGGAGGCCTGCCCCGACCTGCTGCTCGCCCACGTCTACGGGCCCACCGAGACCACCACCTTCGCCACCCACCATCCGCTCGCCCCCGCCGACCTCGACGGCCCCCGGGTGCCGATCGGCGGCCCGCTGGACAACATGCGCAACTACGTCCTCGACGCCCGGCTGCGGCCCGTTCCGCCCGGCGTCCCCGGCGAGCTGTACCTGGCCGGCGCCGGCCTGGCCCGCGGCTACCTGGGCCGGCCCGGCCTGACCGCCGAGCGCTTCGTCGCCTGCCCGTACGCGCCGAAGGAGAGGATGTACCGCACCGGGGACCTCGTGCGGCTGCGCGGCGACGGCGCCGTGGAGTTCCTCGGCCGGATCGACGGCCAGGTCAAGCTGCGCGGCTTCCGGATCGAACTCGGCGAGATCGAGGCGGCGCTCTCCCGCCACCCCGCCGTCCGCCAGGTCATCGTGATCGCCCGTGAGGACCGCCCCGGCGACACCCGGCTGGTCGCCTACTGCACCGCCGACCCCACGCTCACCCCGGCCGAGCTGCGCACCTTCGCCGGCACCGTACTGCCCGGCTACATGGTCCCCGCCGTGGTCGTCCTGCTGGACGCGCTGCCGCTCAACGCCAACGGCAAGGTCGACCGCCGCGCCCTGCCCGCCCCCGACCTCGCCGCCGACGACAGCGGGCGCGCCCCCCGCGACGAGCGCGAACGGGTGCTCTGCGAGCTCTTCGGCGAACTCCTCGGCATCGACGACATCACCATCGACGACGACTTCTTCGCCCTCGGCGGCCACTCCCTGCTCGCCACCCGCCTGGTCGGCCGGGCCCGCTCCGAACTCGGCGTCGAACTCGCCATCGGCGACCTCTTCCAGACGCCCACCGTCGCCGGGCTCGCCGACCGGCTCGCCGACCGTGCGGCCGACACCCCCGCCCAGGCCCGCCCGGCGCTGCGCCCCGGCCCCCGGCCCGAGCGGGTACCGCTCTCCTTCGCCCAGCGCCGCCTCTGGTTCCTCGCCCAGGCGGAGGGTCCCTCGGCCACCTACAACGTCACCCTCGCCCTGCGGCTGAGCGGTCCGCTCGACCCCGGCGCCCTGGCGGCCGCCCTCGGCGACGTCGTCCACCGGCACGAGGCCCTGCGCACCGTCTTCGGCGAGCAGGACGGCACCCCGTACCAGCGCGTCCTCGACACCCCCGGCACCGGCCTGCTCACCGTCACCGACCGCCCGACCGGCGAGCTCGCCGGCCACACCTTCGACCTCGCCACCGACCTCCCGGTCCACGCCTACCTGCGGCCCGAGGGGCCCGAGGAGCACGTGCTGGTCCTGGTCGTCCACCACATCGCCGGGGACGGCGCCTCGCTGGGCCCGCTCTACCGCGACCTCACCGACGCCTACCGGGCCCGCCTCGCCGGCGACGCCCCGCAGTGGGCGCCGCTGCCCGTCCAGTACGCCGACTACGCGTTCTGGCAGCGCGAGCTGCTCGGCGAGGAGACCGATCCCGAGAGCCTGGCGGCCCGCCAACTCGCCCACTGGCGCGAGGCGCTGGCCGGCGCGCCCGAGGAACTCCCGCTGCCGCTGGACCGCCCCCGCCCGCCGGTCGCCACCCACCGCGGAGCGGTCGTCCCGCTGGAGTTCGACGCCGGCCTGCACGCCCGGCTCACCGCACTCGCCGCCGAGCACGGCGTGACCCTCTTCATGGTCCTGCGGGCCGCGTACGCCACCCTGCTGCACCGCTTCGGCGCGGGCACCGACCTGCCGATCGGCACCCCGCTGGCCGGCCGCCTCGACGAGGCCGTGCAGGAGCTGGTCGGCTTCTTCGCCAATACCCTGGTGCTGCGCACCGACCTGTCCGGCCGCCCGAGCTTCGCCGACCTGCTGGCCAGGGTCCGGGAGACCGACCTGGCCGCGCACGCCCACCAGGACGTGCCCTTCGAGCGCCTGGTGGAGGAGCTGAACCCGACCCGCTCGACCGCCTGCCACCCGCTGTTCCAGGTGATGCTGGCCTTCGCGGGCGCCGCCGAGGACGGCCCGGACCTGCCCGGCGTGACGGTGACGGAGGAACCGGTCGACTTCGGGACGGCCACCTTCGACCTCACCCTGCGTCTGGTCGAGCGGCAGGGCGCGGAGGGCGCCACCGCGGGGCTGGCCGGCGTCCTGGAGTACGCCACCGACCTGTTCGACCGCGAGAGCGCCGAACAGCTGGCCGCCGCCCTGGAATCGATCCTGCGCCAGGTCGCCGACGACCCCCGGCGGTCCGTCGCCGAGCTGGACGTCCTGCCCGCCGAGCAGCGGGCCGCGGCCGCGGGCGACCACACGCCGCTGCCCGAGCAGCTGCCCCTGGTGCCGGCCGCCTTCGAGGCGCAGGCCGCGGACACACCGGAAGCGGTGGCCCTGGTCTGCGACGACCTCACCCTGACCTTCGCCGAGCTGAACGCCCGGGCCAACCGGCTCGCCCACGAGCTGATCGCCCGGGGCATCGGCCCCGAGCGCGTGGTGGCACTGGCCCTGCCGCGCTCGGCCGAGACGGTGGTGGCCGTCCTCGCGGTGCTCAAGGCCGGCGGTGCCCACCTGCCGCTGGACGCCGAGTACCCGGCCGAGCGCACCGCCCACATGCTGGCCGAAGCCCGCCCCGCGCTGGTGCTCACCGACGACCGCTGGCCGCTGCCCGAGGTGCTCGACGGGCACCCCGTGCTCGACCTCGCCGCGCAGCCGGCCGGCCCGGCGACGAACCCGGCGCCGCGGGCCGGCGCGGCCGACGCCGCCTACGTCATCTTCACCTCCGGCTCCACCGGCCGCCCCAAGGGCGTCGTGGTCCCGCACGGCGGCATCGCCGCGCTGCTGGCCGCCCACCGCACGGGTGTGATGGCCGGGGTCGCCCGGCAGCGGGTCGCGCTCACCGCCTCGCTCTGCTTCGACGCCTCCTGGGACGGCCTGCTGTGGCTGGTCGCCGGCCACGAGCTGCACCTGATCGGCGGCGACGTGCGCCGCGACGCCCGGGCCCTGGTCGGCCACGTGCGCGAGCAGGGGATCGGCGTCCTGGAGGTGACACCCTCCTACGCCGAGCAGCTGGTCGAGGAGGGCCTGCTGGAGGAGCCCGCGCCGGCCCTGGTGCTGCTCGGCGGCGAGGCCGTCGGCCAGGCGCTCTGGACGCGGCTTCGCGAGGCGCCGGGCACCGCCGCCCACAACCTCTACGGGCCGACGGAGTGCACCGTCGACGCCCTGACCCACCCGCTGGGGGCCACCGGGCGGCCCGTCCTCGGCCGCACCGTCGCCGGCACCCGCTGCCACGTCCTCGACGAGTACCTCAACCCCGTCCCGGTGGGTGTGCCGGGGGAGTTGTACCTGGCCGGCGCCGGTCTGGCCCGCGGCTACCTGGGCCGTCCCGCTCTGACGGCGGAGCGCTTCGTCGCCTGCCCCTTCGAGCCGGGCGTGAGGATGTACCGCACCGGGGACCTGGTGCGCCGCACCCGCGACGGGGAGCTGGAGTACCTCGGCCGCACCGACCACCAGGTGAAGATCCGCGGCTTCCGCATCGAACTCGGCGAGATCGAGCGCGCCCTGACCGCCCACCCGCAGGTGCTCCAGGCCGCCGTCCTGCCCGACGAGGACGGGCTGCGCCTGGTCGCGTACGTGGTCACCGACGGCCCGCTCGACCCCGTCGAGCTGCGTGCCACCGCCGCCCGGACGCTGCCCGGCTACATGCTGCCGGCCGCGATCGTGCCGCTGGACGCGCTGCCGCTGAACGCCAACGGCAAGCTGGACCGGTCCGCCCTCCCGGCACCGGACTTCGGTGCGCTGTCCGCCGGCCGTGCGGCGCGCACGCCGCAGGAGGAGATCCTGTGCGGGCTGTTCGCGGAGGTGCTGGGCCTGGAGGCGGTCGGGATCGACGACGACTTCTTCGAGCTGGGCGGCCACTCGCTGCTGGCCACCAAGCTGCTCAGCCGGGTGCGGGCGGCGCTGGG